>JBLHON010000162.1:0-8317 GCA_047621865.1 Crocinitomicaceae bacterium
GTGCTGTTAGGAGATGATCCATCGATTTATGCTGGGGAAGGTCCGGTGGAACTCTTAATGAATGTTCCAAATTTTATTAGCCACGCACACTGGCATATTGCCGTTGTTGGAATATTGGGACTCATCGTTATGTTTGGACTTCCGCTCCTGAAAGTGAATTTTCTGAAAAAGCTACCAGCGCCTATGTTCGTCTTGACTTTTACGATTCCATTATCAATTTATTGGCACTTTAAAGACACTGAAGCTGCTTACTCATTGGTCAGTATTGGGGATTTTTGGGGTACAATAAACATCAATGCGAATTTTTCAATGATGGGATCTCTCGTATTTTGGAAGTTTGTTTTCATGTTTCTTTTTGTTGGTACGTTGGAATCACTGTTGACAGTGAAAGCGATTGATAATATTGATCCATACAAACGGGAATCTGACTACAACAGTGATCTCAAAGCACAAGGAGCGGCGAATGTATTGGCTGGTTTATTGGGAGGACTTCCCATGATTTCGGAGGTGGTAAGAAGTTCAGCGAATGTTGGTTTTGGTGCCAAAACGAAATGGTCAAATTTTTTCCATGGGGTTTTTCTATTAATTGCAATGCTTATGTTAATCCCAGCAATTGAATTAATTCCAAACGCTGCATTAGCTGCAATGTTGATTTATGCAGGGTATCGACTTGCTGCTCCAAAGGAATTCTTTCATGCCTATAAAGTAGGTATAGAGCAATTGGTTATTTTTTCGACAACTATTTTGGTGACACTTGCAGAGGATTTACTGTTGGGCGTGTTGGCGGGAATTGTTGTCAAGTTCATTTTTCACTTGTCGAGAGGAGCTACCTTGAAACATATGTTTAAAGCGCATGTAATGAATACCTCAAAAGACAATGTGATCCATCTTCATGTTTACGATGTGGCCGTTTTTTCTAATCTCGGAGGCTTCAAGAAAATTCTGAAAGGGCTTCCTGAACAGGAGAAAATTGTAATGAACATGAGGCGCGCGAAGTTAATCGATCATTCATTTATGACGTTTATTGATCACTTCAAAAATGAATACAACGATCGTGGTGGCGAATTTGTTATTTGTGGATTAGATGAACATAAATCATTATCCGCGCATCCATTGTCAACAAAACGTAAACTAAAGCGGGCGGAAAGAACAAGGGAATTTCAATAGAACCATTCAGTTGACACAACTAGTAAGGTTCTGATTGCCCATTTAAGTGGAGTTTAAAGGTGGCTCAAACGGATTTATTCTTGAGCCACCTTTATGAAGATTGTACACTTGATTGAAAATAGGTTCCGCTTCGTAATAAAATTGTGTGACGATGTACACTAGCTGTTTTATCTGGCTTGGCTAAAGTAGCGCTCTTTCAAGATTGATAAATGATGCTCGGCATGACCAATAATGACAAATCCCAAGGCTAGGGGAGTCATCTTTGTTTCATGGCAAATACCAGCTGAATGCATCATTTCAGGTGTGAAATTCTCGAATAGAACATGAGAAGATTGCCTTACTATTTTAAATTCCTTCAGAAGATTTTCGACAGACCTTTCATTGGCGTTGGATTTCTGAGTGTAATCATCCTCGTCATATCCAATAAGTGTTTTTTGCTCACCTCGGGCGAGAGACAAAGCTCTATAACACAGAATCCTTTCCGTATCAATTACGTGTAAGATCATCTCCTTTGGAGTCCACTTTCCTTCAGCATAACGATAATCCCGAAATTCTGTGAGTTCAGCCAATACATGCTCGTAGACGTTTTCGCTCGCATGCAAGGCATCTAGTAAATCACTATTTTCATCTACCAATTCTATGTAACGATCAAAGTAATCAGGTAAGAAAAGTAAGTCTTTTTGTTTCATTTAAGTCAGCTTATGGTCAACAACATTGTTTAAATATTGTTGCAATCATGTTTGATATAGTCAGATCTGTTCTTACCAAATTCCCGTTCCATCAGTTGGAAATGGGCATCTCAAATCATGAACATCAAATTAATCTGTCTAAAATACATATTTATAAAAAGTTCCGGCACTTTTACAATTGGGAAGAGAAGGATTGAGCTAAACCAGGTAGTTAAGGATCGAATTTGTTTGCTACTTTTGAATGAAGGATAAACACACGAATGCTTATCGTTTTTAGATAATAATCTCAATAAAGTATCATGAGAATAGTACTATTAAGTATTGGTTTTGGTTGTTTGCTATCTGGAAATGTTCGAGGCCAAGCTACCCTAGAGGTTATTACTGAAACAGGTGAGAAAAAGGAAGTTATTGTTCACGATGATCCACTGAAACTACCTGCGCACTCAATTCTCATTAACCCGTTTAATGTGATTACTTCAGGAGCAAGCGTTCTAGGATATGATCTGCAGTATACGTATCGAAAGAGCCCGAAATACACGTATCGAACCAAGGTAAGTGGAGGCTATTTCAGTGGAGTCGATTCTTATACCAACGCCCCTGTTATTGATGCGAGTTCATTCTTTAATTACTCAATTGGGGGTGGGAATAAAATAAAAGAAGAGAGGACCCCAGTTGATTACAAAAATGGACAGAGTACTGACACAGTTTATTTTATTATGTTCCCGCGAAAGAAAAGACGAAATCTTAATCTAAGTGCTGGTCTAAATTATTGGAAATATAACTCTTCATTCAAGTTATGGAACACGATAGATGGCTCTAGTGACCTTACTCATGTTGGGAGTGATTTGAATTCTGTTGGTTTATCATTGGGTCTTGAGTTTGAAACATCTAAAAGTTACAAAGCTACAATTGACAATACATCTAGGTCTTATTATAGAATTTCACGGGGTTATTTCAATCTCTCTTATGCCGTCTATAATCAATATCGAATTTATGAGGTGAGTTATTTAGATCCAAATGTACATACATCATACATAGATAAGACAGATGAAATTTCGGGCCTAGAAGTGAAAAAACTTGGAGTGAAATTGGGATACGAATATATCCATGGATTTAAGAATCGCGCCTTCGCGGTAAACTTTGGAGTAGAAGCTGGTCTAATACCACACTATACATTAGATATAGGAGACGGGCTGTTCCATGAGAGTGAATCTGCTATGTTTTCTCTCCATGTGGGGATATTATTAGGCAGTCGGCCGTGGTAAGTATTGGTATCATAGAAAACTCTGAGGTTTTCGTGTTAAACGTTGGTCAATTGATCTCTGTGTTCATTTGAGATTGGTATGGGCAGGAATTCGTTTCTTTAACTAATTTCAACCATTTACACGCGCTAATTCCTTGCAGAATCCAATTATTTTACTATATTATTATATGCTTATGTCTCTTCTATCGCAACCTACTTATCGTGCACTCATTCCATAGCGTGTACTTCTAAATAGACCCAATCTTTCTATCCCTTCTACTTATATTCACGTGATTCATGCGTTCAGAAAGTCGTGTTCGCTGTATCTTCAAATCTTTAAATGAAAATCTTATACTTAATCCTAAACTTATCTGCACTTGTACTTCTACTCATTTTTATTTACGATTTAGCCAAGCTATATACTGAGCGAAACTCGAATCCATCTTTCAAAAAGACACTCTACAAGACGCTTATACTATTACCTCTACTTGTAATTCTCCCGATAATTCTCGTGCAAAACTTCGTAGCTGAACCAGAACTTTCTACAGCAGAAGAGAAAATTGCATTCCACGCAAAACATGGAGACTTCCTTTATTTAACTGCCGTCTACGACGAGTTACTTGAAGAAAACCCGGAAGACTTGGCGCTTAATTTTGAGTTCGTTAGTACTGTAACAGATTATATAGATGTGCAAAATCGTTATAACACCTATGATGTTTCTGAACTAGAAAGAAGTCCATGGTCAGAGAGGATAATCTCACGTTACACAGATAGTGTCAATAGGAAATCAGACAAGCGTAAAGACATTGGCAATATTTTTCTTGCCTTGCATTACACTGATCTAAAAGACTACTCTCGGGCAACTATCTTGCTGGACAGTGTAAGTGATCAATCTGCCTCGTATTATCAATATACGAAAGGAAAAAATCTATTTCGCCAGTATGAGTATGAATGCAAAGCTGAGGCTGAAAAAATGTTGTTAGAGGCAACGAGCAGTTCAGAACCTGTTGTAGAAGCATACAGCGAACTTGCTAGACTCTACTATTATTTTCGGGAAGAACAGAAGTTGGACGAATTGGTTAACAACTCAGAGGCCTATGAACATTTGCATTTGTTTCCCAAACGAATTGCCTTTATGCGAAGCGCGAGTTATTCTTCATATTGGCATGCCGTTTTTCAGAATGAGATTAGTACAATTAACCCGTGTGGACTTATCGCCGCGACTCTTATTTTGCTCATTTGGTTATTCTATCTTCGGAAAGTTGACATGTATGAAAAGGAGAAATGGGTGCATGTTTTGGCCACTATTTTCATGAGTATGTGTACTGTTTTTCTGGTTTATCCTTTCGGCGACCTACTCACTGATGTCGTCCACTATTATCCCTCAGATGATCCAGGAGTGGGATTTATACACATGGTAGTCTCCATAGGAATGGTAGAAGAATTCGTCAAGATTATACCTGTTTTGATTATTCTTCGATTTACAAAAGCCATTAATGAACCCTTTGACTACATCCTCTATTGTTCACTATCAGCATTGGGTTTTGCGTTTATTGAAAACATAGGATATTTAGATGAAAGCTCACTGGCCAGGATCAATGGGCGCGGCTTAACAGCAACTGTGGCGCATATTGTTTTCTCATCAACGATTGGCTATGGATTGATGTTGGCTAAATATAAGCGTTTCAAAACTTCAATTTTCATCTTCATTCTTTCTTTTATTATTGCATCTGCAATGCACGGCTTCTACGATTTTTGGATCATTCATGAATGGGGGCAGGATTATCACTGGGTCGCAATCATATTCTTACTTCTATGCATCCATATTTGGCATCTCTACGCTAATAATACACTGAACATTTCAACATTCTACGATCCTAAGGTGAAACTACAGAACAACAAACTGAAGTACTATTTGATTCTCTCACTTATTGGATTGGTCATGTTTTCTTATGTGGTGAGTGCTCTCACTCGAGGGCCACTCTATGGGGCTGACTTTCTAGAATTATCATTGCTCAACTATGGCTTTCTTATTCTCTATCTTGCATTCTCATTTAGTCGCTTCGAAATTGTGCGTGGTTACCTTGCTCCAATCTCGATCCCTTTCCATTTTTTAATTCCTCGAATTAAACGACAAACGGATTTCTCTGGCTTGCCATTAAAAATTTATGCTACTAGATCTCTTCGTTTTATTGACGATTATCAAGACCTCAACGTTCAATTGAACTCTAACGCCAAATTGCTAAGAAGAATAGTCGTGGAGAATAATTTAGAATCCTATAGCGTAAAACTGGACAATCCTATCTCTATTGACGGATTTCGCACAGACGAACTGGTAATTATGCCAAAATCTGAAAAGAAGACGCTGAATAACACTGGAAGCATTCTAGTTTCCATTATGCTCATACCTTTAGATCTAGAATTAGAGAATGCGGTATTGGCAGAAGATGATTTAATTTTTGCTGGATGGGCAATCTCTAAAAAAGATGCCTTGATAGGAGAGGAGAGTAGGTTAGTTTAGGTTTTAAATCAAATTTAAAACTTCAGCCAAAACATGTGCTGATGCAGTCGGCCAGGCCTGTAAAGCGAACCCTCTCAGCAATTTAAAAGCATAAAAAAAGCCTTCTCGTAATGAGAAGGCTTTTACTGTGACCCCTCTGGGGCTCGAACCCAGGGCCCACGCCTTAAAAGGGCGTTGCTCTACCAGCTGAGCTAAGAGATCATAGCTTTTGCGAGTGCAAATATAGATGCTTTTTTTTGTCCGACAATGCTTGATAGGATTTTTTTTTAAACTAATTTGAAGACGACAAAAATCGAACAATTTTCTGGATCCAACGTATATTTGATAAATACGCTATTAATCAGTATCTTTAAAGGAATGAGACGCATTATTTTAGTTGGATTCATGGGCTCGGGAAAAACGACGCTGGGAAAAAAAATTGCGCAAAGCATGGGAATTCCCTTCATTGACTCTGATCAGGAGATTGAAGAACACTTTCAAAAGTCCATAGGTGAGATTTTTACCGAAAATGGTGAGTCTTATTTCAGAACCATCGAAACAGAATATATTGAAGCACTGGATCTTAGGGATGAGTTCGTGCTTGCAACTGGTGGAGGAATGCCGTGTTTTGATCGAAATATGAGCATGTTGAATGAGATAGGTACAACATTTTACTTGAATCAATCGCCCAAAGAATTAGCACATCGTTTGTCTCATGCAAAATTTCCAAGACCACTAATAGAAGGACTCTCAGAAGATGAGTTACTTCCTTTCATTGAAGATAAGTTGAGTGCTCGCGAAGAATATTATAAGATGGCAACAATCGTCCTTGATCAGGATGAGCAAACTGCCGAAACAATAGAACACCTTACAGAACTTCTTCTTCAACCTCTCCAAAAAAGCTAATACTTCCTCCTTGTCTTTCGTTTCGCATCAGAAATGAATGCAGAATTGAACTCACAATGATGATGAGCAATGCAATCTTGTCATAAGCAGTTATATCCTCCTTAAAGTATTGAAAGCTCATGTAGAAGAATTGCATGCCAATATAGAAAATGACGCCTCCAAGGATAAAGTAGATGAATTGCTGGCGTTTTCGGTAGAGAAGTACTAAACCTGCAAATACAACCACCCAGCACATAAAACTGACACCATGGAGGGTGATTAATCGCGAAACAAAATCATCGCCACCAAAGCCGAGTTCAATGCCACGATTTTTAATGATCTCTTCAACGGGAACCTGTTTCATTTCTGTAATCTGATCCCTTGAAACAATTGCGAAATAGCCAATTAAATTCCAAATCAAAAAGGAAATCGTCAGCACACCATTCACGTAAAATATAATTCGGGTATAGATATCTGGTTTTCGCTTACCAAAAACAACGTTGCGCGAGCGGATTAGAATCGGGATTGGGCTCTTAAATTTGGTGCTCTTTACCGGTTCTTCATGATACTCATTATCGAGATCTTGCTCCTCAGCCATATTATTTTACGATTACAACTAAGTATTTGGAAACTTTCCAGAATTCCGAAACATCTGTTATTGTTAAGCGAGTTCTAGGACCTTCTTCATTTAGACTATAGGAAGCTGTAGGGTGAACAGTGATGAAATGGACTCCAGTGCCCTCAATCATTAGTTCTTTCTTCTTATTGGCGTTTATTTTTGTGAAGTAACGATCGTTGAACTGATCTTTTAGTTTGATCTTTTTACCAATTCCAATAAACCCGTTTTTCTTCTCAACTACACCATTGTCACGAAGTTCTTGCTCCGAACCATAAGCATAGTAAACAGTATTCATGTCATTCTTAAGTCTGTCAAGTGTACTCTCAGATTCTTGGTAAGCACTGAATAATTTAGAGTATTCAGCATCCAAGTTCTGTAATTCCATGTCTAAGAGATTGATTTGTTCGTCCTTCCATTGGATGTCTTTAAGCAGAGACTCTATCATCACCTCAAGCTCGACGATCTTTAGATTATTCGATTTGAGTTGCCCGTTCAAGAGTTTTACTTTTCGAGCATTATCTTCCCGAAGGAAATTAATTTGTCGAATTTGCTCAAGAATCCACGTTTTATCTGTGTTTGTTACTTCACCATCATTCGAAATCGCGCGAATTTCATCTTTACGAATTCCAATTGCTTCTAAATTTTCTTGAATTTCATTGAAAAACGCCAATGATTCATTTATCACAGAATCTTTCAACGAATTATTTAATTCCAATTGTTTCACGCGATTTTGCAATTCTACCATATCTGTAGACTCGGATAGATCATCGCTAATTGGTGTGTCTTCTTTACAGCCAGTAGCTATAAGGAGCAGTAAAATGGAGAAGGAGAGAATCTTAGGCATCTTTTTTGTTGTTTGGTTACTGCATTACGCAGAGCAAATTTTATCTTTGAACGAAAATTACAAATTTATGTTGAAATACAGCGTGTCCATGTTAGTCTTGGTACTGACATTTTTCAGTTTTGGACAAGAAATCAAGTATAACTTGAAAATGACCAAACCTCAGAACCATTACTTTCAGGTAGAAATGGAATTGTCCAATTTTGATCAGGAGGAAATCATGGTCAAGATGCCAATTTGGTCGCCTGGGTCTTATCTGGCCAGAGAATTCGCGAAAAATGTGGATTTAGTTGTTGCTACAGATGAAGATGGTGGTGTACTTCCAGTAAAGAAGATTAGTAAAAACACGTGGAAAATCACAAAGGCGAAAGGA
>JBLHON010000163.1:0-8310 GCA_047621865.1 Crocinitomicaceae bacterium
GGTCTCATCATAGTTATATGATTCCCGATCACGGGATTTATTGCTAGGTCTGTTGCATAATTCTCCCATCCATATCCTTCCAAATCGTTAAATTCATTTGGAACAAACGAGGAATCATCTGCCCTCATTAAGTTTACTTTTCCGTTGTAGGAAGCGCCTGTATACTCGGCAGTAATTTTATTGTGATGGATCATCTTTTGCAAGTATCCATGGAATTCTTCTTCTTTCAGTTCAGGTGGAACGAGCTTGAATTTTTTGAATTCTCTCAAGAATAAAGTTGAACGCTCTAGCGCACTTCCTTCAAGAATTTCATCTCGATTAATGTCTAATTTCCCACCTACGAGTTCACCCACTTTTTGCGCAAACAATAGAATTTTCTCCCCTTCACTCAAGTTTGCACCAGCAGCTGTTCCTGGAGCAATCTGATCGAGTAAAATAACTTCTGCCAACGTTCCAGATGATCTGTCTAACTGAAGAGCCATCTCATAAGCAACTAGCGCACCCATAGACCATCCAGCGAAAATCGCGGATTCACTCAAGGTTCCAATTTGAGCAAGGAAATCAGTTGCCATTTCAGGAATTGATGCATGATCTGTGTCCATAACACCATTTTGTAGCCCGTAGACATTGAGTGCTGGGTCAAGCTGAGAAGCCAGACTATAGTATACAAGTACATCACCACCAGCAGGGTGTACCAAGAATAGATTTGTATTTCCAGTTCCCTTTCTCAATAGAACTAATGCATTCGATTCTGATCCACCTTGATCTCCTTTTCGCAACTTGGACGCCATTGCTTCCACTGAATTGGATTCAAAAATTTCACCCACATTTAGCTGAACGTTAAATCCTCTATTCACTTCACTGATGAGTTTGATCGCCACTAGTGAGTTCCCTCCAGCTTCAAAGAAATTATCTTCCAAGCTCAAGGTATCCAATTGTAATACCTTCTTCCAGATTCCAAGCAATTTCAGTTCTAGCTCATCCTTTGGAGGTCTGAAGCTGGTTGATGCATTCTTCGATTTAGACGATTCCAACAATGATAAACTCGTGTAATCTACTTTTCCATTCCCCAAACGAGGAATTTCTTTCAGGTACACAATCTCGAACGGAACCAAATAGCTTGGTAGCTGAGCAGTTAAGGACGCTTCCAGACTTTCCTCTTCTTCACCTCCAATGAAAAACCTCAATGAATCGTTCTTCACATTTACTGCAAGATCCTTGTTACTTGAAAGTCCTGTCGCCAAAAATTCGAGTGCAGAAAGCTCAATTCGATGACCTTTTAGTTTCACTTGACGGTCACTTCTTCCAATGAATTCAATATTATCCTCGAGGTTCAATTTTCCTAAATCACCTGTGCGATAAGAGCGAATTCTATCCCTTGTTACAAAACGCTTTTTGACGTCGTCTGCATCGTTCAAATAGCCTCTTGTCACATTATTTCCATAGATGACAATTTCACCAATGATCCCTTTTGGGACTTGATTCCCCTCCTCATCTTCTATTCTCACGAAGTTGCCATCCAAGGCAGCTCCAATTGGAATCAGATCATTCGAGTTGATGTTACCCAGTTCATTCGTGATTACGCCTATTGTTGTCTCAGTAGGACCATAATGATTGATTATCCGAAGGTTTGGAGCCAATTCTCTAATCGTTTGAATTAGGTGTGTTGGAATTTTTTCTCCTCCAAGAACAAGTACTTTTTTCGGTAATAATTTCACTCCATTTTCTGCAGATAGCAAACTCGCCAAATGTGATGGAACAATTTTCAAGCTATCATGAGGATGAGTCTCAAAATACTTTTCGAGTAAAATAGGATCAGTAATATGGCTCTTTGGTAAAATGTCAATGCACGCTCCAAATGAGATTGCTGGATAAACCTGAGTATAACCCAGATCAACGCTCATGGATGACACGAGTGCACATCTATCTCCAACATTCAACTTAAGACGTTTCCAAATTGCGTTTGAATAATTCTGAATCTGTCCATGTTCCACCTGAACCCCTTTTGGCTTCCCAGTACTTCCAGACGTATAAATGATATATGCGAGATCTTCAGCTTTTGGGGCGAGATCGATTCCTTCAAGGTTTGAATTCTCGAGTTCTTGCTTTAACTGATCAAGGGTAAGAGTTTCTGATGGTAAATTTTCAGTGCTCGTTTCGGTAATTGTAAGTCCAATTTTTGAATCAGAAATAACCTCATCACGATGTGCAATGCTCCATTCTTCATTCAATGGAACATAAGCCTTTCCAGCTTTGTGGATTGCCAGAATACAAACTATTTGCCAATAAGATCGATCTACAAGCAGACCAACAAGATTTGCTTGCGTTTTCTCAGCAATCACTACAGCCAATCTACTCGAAAGCAGATCAAGCTCACTAAATGACAATTGATTTTCTCCATCATTCACTGCTAGAACATCAGGATTAGCTAGACTTGTTTTTCTAAACTCATCCAGGTAAGATCCAGAGGATGGCGAAATAATTGGTGCTACAGATTCATTTGATTCTTCAATTTGAAGTGCCCGAATTGGCGTAGTTCCGTTGGATAAGATTTCATTTAACAGATAGAGGTAACGCTCCAAAAGCAGTTCAACAGATTCCCTTTTAAAGAGAGAAGTCTGATACGTCAGTGAAAGATAAAGCTCTCCATTCACCTCTTCAACCCACAAGTTTAGTTCATATTTTGAAACACCAAAATCAGTGCGAATTGGTTCAAGAACTGTCCCATTAACTTCATAGAGGGATGGAATATTCTGATAAACGAAGAGTATTTGAAAGATTGCTGAGACTGATAAATCACGTACTGGTTGAACCTCATCTACCAATCGTTGAAAAGGAAATTGTTGGTTCACTTGAATCTTCTCAGAGATCCCTTTAATTTCTTTGATGTAGTCCAAAATGGTGCCATCTCGATTGACTTTAGAAACGAATGGAAGGGTATTTAAAAACATCCCAATCATTGTCTGAAATTCCTTAACCTCTCGATTGGCAAGGGGAATTCCTACAGCAATATCTTCTTGATGCGAATAATTGTTGAGCAATACATTAAAGCCAGCGAGAAGTGTATGAAACATATTCGCGTTATTCGCTTTACTGAATGCAGCCAATTTTTCCGTCAATTCTACATTGACGCGTTCTGTGATAAGTCCACCCACATTCTCCAACAACTGAGGTCGTTGAAAGTCGTACGGCAAATTAATCGGCTCCAAAGTATCTGGAATCATCCCTTTCCAGGCTTCCAATGATTTATCAAAGGCTGGACTCTTTTCCCAATCATTTTCCCAATGAACGTGATCGACAAATTGATAGTTAGATGCACTTGACGTGTCCTCTTCTTGACTTGTAAGGCTATCGTAAGCGGCAATAACTTCTGTGAATAATATTGAGCTCGACCATGCGTCAGAAATAATATGATGGGAAGTATAAACCAGGACAAATTTCGTTTTCTCCAGCTTAATATAGGTATGTCTGAAAAGGGGATACTCATCAATTCGAATTGTTTCTTGTCCATCTTTTCTCAAAAAACAATCGAGTTCTTTACGTTGATCATCGCTCGATAAATGCGTGAAATCAATCACATTGAATTCAAAATCCAAGTCATCATGAATGATTTGACGTAGCTCTCCATCCACTTCAGAGAATGAAGTACGCATAATATCATTCCTGCCCGCCACCATCTTAAAGCTTTTCTCCCAACGATCAATATTCATGACCTGAGGCGAACTCACTTGGATGGCAATTGGGTTGGTATAGAGATAAGAATCAGGATCAATCGCAGAAAGAAACCAGATTCGTTTCTGTGACGCGCTCAATGGATACGCATTATTAGGATTGATTGGCATTTTAGGTAATTCCTTACGGCCTTTACCCATTTTAGTCACCAATGCCTTCAATTGTTCTGGTGAAAGCCCTCGTAGTTTCTCTTTTAACTCCTCATTCATTTAGGCTGTATTAATAGGTCAAGGTAAATTTCCCAATGTGATTAGCTCTTGCAAAACTAGTCAAGGCATCTCCTACATTTTCAATTGAATACTTTTCACACGTTAGTGGTTCGAAATCCCCTTGAGTGTAGCGTTCAACCACAGAATTCAAAGTTGCCCTTAGAAGCTTAGGATTGTGATAAAACAACCCAAGATCGACAGCACTATAGGTTAGACCCTTTTTAAATTCACCTATAGGTATTGAGGCATTTTTTGCAATATCTTTTTTATCGATTTGAATGAAACGTCCCATCTCAGTTAGAATTTCAGGACCTCGTTCAGAAGCCTCACCAGCTAAGGTGTTCAATATAATATCAACCCCTTTTCCGTCAGTTCTTCGTTTAATTTCATCAATGAAATCGATCGATCTCGAATCCATAGGATCAAATCCTTCATTCTTAAGATATTCTCGTTTGTCGTCTGTTCCAGCTGTAACGAAAATATTCGCCTTCATCCACTTTGCTATTTGTATGGCAGACTGCCCAACTCCTCCACTGGCAGTATGAATTAGAACACTTTCTCCCTCTGTTAATCTTGCTAAGGTCATCAATGAATAATAGCTCGTCAAATAGACGCTAGGAATACACGCTGCTTCTTCCCAAGAAATATTCTTTGGTCTCATCACAATTTGCCTTTCGTGCGCACAGGAATAAGCTGCAAAATGACTCTCTGGATCCAATTCTCCATCTTGGGTCAATGATCCTCCAGAAAGAAAGATCACTTCATCACCGAGTTTAAATTCTGTGACCTCATCTCCAATTTCCGTCACGATTCCAGCAAAATCGGACCCCATCACAGAGACCATACCGGGAGTTGCAGGATATAGACCAAGTGCCATCATCAAATCTCTAAAATTTAAGCTTGCTGCTTTTACTTTGATCTGAACCTGCTTACCAGCTGGTATAGGAATTTCCTTTTTAACCCTGGCCATACTTGCCAAGTTACCTCGCTTAGGAAGCGACATATAAAAGTTATCCCCGTCAATAATTTTCTCTTCTGGCAATTCTGCAACAGCAGTTTCACCTACCGATCGACTATTACTTTTCAGACTCCTCAAAAAATCCTTGCGCTCATCGATGTTCATATTCGCGAGGCGCTTCATTACTTCCTGTTTATCCATCCTCTTATATTATTCTAGTTGTAGTTGTGCTATTTAATTTTCATCCAGTGCTGCCAATAAGCCTTCAATGTCGTCCATTTCACTAAAGTCCATGATGGAAGTGATCACTGCTTCTGCCAACCCTCTAATTGTTGGGTTTTCGTAGAATACTTGAGCTGTAATTTCTACTTCCAAGACATCTGCAATATTAGCAATTGCTTGAATAGCAAGGAGTGAATTTCCACCAAGTTCTGCAAATGTATCATTTCGACCAATTTTATCGATTCCCAGGATATCTCTCCAAATTTCAGCCATCGTGATTTCGATTTCTGTTTCTGGTTCTTCATAAGCCGTTTCCATTGTAGGACGCGTATAATAATTCTTCTTCGCCTCCTTCTTTTTCTCTCGTTCACGTTGCAACTTCAATGGATCTGGAATGGTATCCTTGACCATGAAATTAAAATCACATGGATATACAATCAACTGGGAAGAAGATACGCCATTGAGAATTTGCTTCAATACTTGTTCACCCTCATCTGGACGGATAAAATCAAGTTCCTTTAAAACAATTTCCGCGTTTTCTTCTTTCGTGCCTTTTTCTGGAGCACTTGAAGGCAGATCATTGACTTGCTTCATTGTGTATTGCTCAATTTCCATTAACACCACTCCCTCTTCAGAGATCATCGTAATATCAATTGCAACCGTACCTCCTTGTGTTGCAGCTTTATTTACACGAGCGTATGCGAACACTTCAGCTGGGAGCTTTTTATATGGAATTACATTCTTATAGCTAAATGGTAAAAACGTTGAATCAGAGATAAATCGCAATCCAAATGACGTTGCCTTATCCATAATTGCAGGGTGGTAATCAAAGAAATCTGTATCACCAGCAAACTCTTTACGCAATTTAAGGTGCGCCAACCACTCGCTTTCTCCAACATAGATGTCATTGTCAATGTCCCAACGTTCACCTAGTTCAATTAAGGGTTTGTTTTGACTGTTGTACACAACTCTTGGTGATTTCGAATCAATTCTCTCACTTCCCAAACGTTTCTTGATATCTTCGAGATCGACACTTTTAGGTTTCCGATCCATGAAGATCATTTCGCCCATGAAGTGATCATGCCAGATATCAGCATCTGGATCCTTATCAATTGGTTGTGTTTTATAGTAGAACTTAAATTTACCGCCTTTTTTATCAATAAAGAGACGCGTTCGTTTGTGTTTTCCATTCTCAAACATCAGTGGTGACATGAAGAATAAGTTCTTCAATTCTACGGATTTTTCAGAATGATATTCCTGCACATATTGGTGAGCAAGTTCAATAAATGTCGTTCCTACAACTGTTGGTTGACCAACGATAAAGTGACTATTAATAATCCAATCATTTGTTGGGCTAAACGTAACGTCAAAGATTTCAGAAGCATCATCAGAATGAATTCGCTTCAAGAATTCTTTGGAAGCGCGAAGTTTCGTGATTGAAGCTGCTGCACTTTTCCTTTTCTCCCAACGAGTAGACATTCCAAGTCCTTCCCATCCAGACCAGTTAATTGATGCAGCAACCTGATCTCCATGGCGTGCATTTCGATAGTGTGCATATGAATCTAAGAAAGTATTTGCTGAACAATAATCCAGACGTGTTGCTTCTCCTAAGATTGACGTAATTGACGAGTAGAGCAGCATGAAATCTAATTCTTTACCATCAAACACCTTGTCTAAAACGAGTGTTCCTCTAAATTTAGAATCCAATACTGGTCTCGAAGATTCGGCTGTTTTCAATGGAATAATTCCACCTCCACTTGTTCCAGCAGAATGTATAACACCATTGATTGCTCCATGTTCAGCTTCAAATTCAGTGACCATGGTATTCATTGCATCAAAATCAGCTACATTAATTTGGCGCAAGTGAACAGTAGATCCTTTGGCTTCAATTTCGAGAACACCTTCAATTTTTTCTCGGATAAACTCATCATCGTTTTGCTCTTTGAGCCACGCATTCCACGTAGATTTTTCTGGAATTGCCGAATGAAAAGTAAGAATGAATTCTGCTTTCACTTGATCTGAGATCATTTTAGCAGTCAAGATCCCAATTCCACCAAGTCCACCAGTGATGAGATACTTGCCATTTTCTCTCAATTGACGGTTTTGTTCGGTCACGTAATCGACTTTATCAAATTCTTCTTTCCATCTATGTCCATTCCTATAACCAACTACAGCTTCATAAGATTCACTAGTCGTCTCAGCGATTATGTTCGTTGCTAGCGTCTTCATTCGCTTGTCTGTTGTTTCCAATAGATCAGCATCAATATATTTTGCTCTAGTATCATGGAATTCTTGCATTAAGACACGGCAGTTCCCAACATTCAATGATTTTTCAGGACTGGTAACTTCACCACCTGTTACTTCAATACTTCCATTTGAGACAACACTCAGATGAATGGTCTTCAACTTATTGAAAGTATAAAGTGCCTGTGATAAGTAGAGCATGCTAAAGAAAGATGCATTTTCAACTGCGTCCAGGTCAAGCTCACCTAATGCTGTTGGTTTGCTATAATCCGTGAGATCCACAATGTGTGTAATCTGTGTAGTGTTGTCTGCAAAAATATCGCTTACTAATTGCTCATAATTGTCTCGATCATCCATCATGACCATGTATGAATTCTCGCCAATTTTACTGTACTTATCTCCAAAGACCACTGTTATGGCACGATGATCTTTTTCAAGCAATTGAGTTTCGATTTGTTCTTTGAGTCCAAGTTCATCTTTGAAAAGAAGCCAAGTTTGTGCGACTTCCTCATTTTCGACGATTTGAACTGGCCCTGTACGTTTCCATGATGGAGTTGAATACCAATCCTTCACTTCCTCGTAGCGAGCTGCCTCTTCAACGACTTTACCAATAATTGATGCAGAAAAATCAATCGAATAAGGTTGACGCTCGAATGGATAACCGGGCAAGGAAATGTAATTTCGGGTTTGATCCTTATAGTACGTTTCCCAATCAACCATTCCACCATTCATCCACAAGTAGCCAATAGCTTCTGTGAAGAATGTAGTATCGTTAAATGTTTCTGTTTCTGCGCGCATTGAGCGACATGCAGTATGTTCAGTTTCTTTTGTGAGATGTCTTTTTACTGCTGATTCGAGTGATTGACCTGGTCCAATTTCGAAGAACACAGATGTCGTCATATCCAATGCCGTTTGAACAGCATCCGTAAATCGAACAGATTCTCT
>JBLHON010000164.1:0-8248 GCA_047621865.1 Crocinitomicaceae bacterium
AACTATTCCGACAATGAATCAAACCCATGTGAACCTTCCTATTATCAGGGAAAGGCAGTAAATCGAAATATTCTAGGATCAAACATAGGACTCGTTTTCAAATTGGATGAGGACAAGCGTTCGCATGTATTTGTGAGTGATATGACAACTACTGCTCCCATGCCGAACACAGAAATTCTCTTCTACGATTACAACAAAGAACTCCTCTCAAGAGGAAAAACTGATTCGCAGGGAATGGTGTCCATAAAATTGAAGAAAAAGCCCTTCCTGCTCATGGCCAAAAACGGCGTACAACGAGGCTACTTGAAGCTATATGATAGTCATACGAACTCACTAAGTAAATTTGAAATTGAGGGAGAAGTCGTGCAAAAAGGCGTGAAAGGATTTCTGTATGGAGAGCGTGATGTATGGCGTCCTGGAGATTCCTTGTACATTTCATTCATCTTGGAAGATCCTAAAAAAACAATTCCACTTGGTCATCCAATCAATTTCAAATTCTTAAATCCTAGTGATAATGTAATCACCAAATACACGGCCAATCATGATGGTCGAGGAACCTACGTTTTCCGAACTAATACTGACCCAAGCGCAAAAACTGGCTATTATTCAGTTGCTGTAAAAGTGGGCAATCACAAATTTCAAAAATATGTTCGAATCGAAACGGTCAAACCAAATCGTCTTAAAGTAGCTTTCGATGTAGACGATGATCAGCTTCAAGATACTACATCACTTCAGGTCAATTGGCTCCATGGCGCTCCAGCTCGAGGATTAAAAGCACGAATCAACCTTAGAATGAGAACTCGAACAACTTCCTTTTTGAAGTATCCATCCTTCGTGTTTAGTTCACCATTACGCGCAGAGTTCTTTAAGGATATGACCGTGTTCGACGATTATATTGACAGCAGTGGTGCAGCAAAAATTCCGACATCGGTAAATCTGGGTAACACAGCCCCAGGAATGATGAAAGCAACTTTCACAACCCATGTATTTGAAAAAGGAGGTGATTTCAGTATAGACGTTCATACCATGAAATATTCACCTTTCGAGACTTTTGTTGGACTCGAACTGCCAGATATGAAAGCCTATGATCAATCCTTGGTAACTGGTGTACGTCATCGTTTCAACATTGCCAGCGTAGATAAAAAAGGCAAAAAAAAGGATGGAATTAAAACGCGCGTCAAGATTTACCGGATGCGACGTTCATGGTGGTACGAGGAAAACAATGAATCTGTAGTGAATTACATTGCTCGAACTGCGAATATTACCGTTCTTGACACTCTCATAACCACCAAAGATGGAAAAGCGTATTTCGACTATGAAGCAACGCGCCACAATCATGGCAATTACTTAATTACAGTTACTGACTTAGAGGGAAATCATCAGACAGGAGCCATGGTTTATTTTGACGCTCCTTATTGGAAACGTCAGCACAATTCTGGTGATGAAAATGCCAAGATGCTTGATTTTTCTGCAAATAAAAAGAAGTACGTAACAGGCGAAACGATTCGACTTTCTATTCCATCATCGGAAAATGCACGTGCTTTAATAAGTGTGGAGACAAGTGAAAAAGTGGTCAAGAAATTTTGGGCAAAAACCATCCAAGGAGAGACACATGTCGAGTTCGCCGCCACAAAGGAAATGTTTCCGAATGCATTTGTGCACATCACATTACTTCAACCTCATCACACGACAAAGAATGATCGCCCAATTAGGATGTATGGAGTAATTCCTATTACAATCGACGAACCATCCACACACCTTCATCCCTTAATTGCAATGAAGGAAACTATTCGACCGAATTCGAAAGCGTCGATAAATGTGCGAGAACAAAATGGTCATGCCATGACGTATACACTCGCTGTGGTGGATGATGGCTTACTTGACATCACTGCTTTTCGCACTCCAGATCCATGGACAACGATCTATTCTCAACGAACATTAGGGGTAAAAACTTGGGACATGTATGATGATGTAATTGGTGCTTATTCAGGAAGTCTCAGCAACTTAATCAGTGTGGGAGGAGATGGCTCAGGCACAATTAGAGAAACGCCAAAGGCCAATCGTTTTAAACCAATGGTTCGCTTTCTTGGACCTTTCACAGTGCCCGCAGGTGGATCAAAAAAGCATCAAGTTGACATCCCAAATTACGTTGGATCTGTCCGTGTAATGGTGGTGGCACAGAATAATGGAGCCTTTGGATCTACTCAAAAGACAGTGACCGTGAAACAGCCATTAATGGTTTTAGCAACCCTTCCTCGTGTTCTTGGACCAAAAGAAGAGATCAGTTTGCCGATTAACGTTTTTGCCATGGAGCCAACCATCAAAGACGTCTCCATTTCAATTGAAGGAAATGACTTTTTCAAGATCAGCAAATCTAGTGCAAGTGTACATTTTGATGGAGTTGGAGATAAAATAGTGACCATTCCAGTTCGTGTGGCTTCAAAGGTGGGCATTGCGAAACTTAAAGTCATTGTTAAATCAGGAAACGAGCAAGCTTATCAAGAAATTGAACTTGACGTTCGGGCGCCAAATCCAGTCATTTCAGAAGGTGAGAAAAAGCAACTAAAGCCAGGAGAGACATGGACTTCTCCAATTCATTTTACGGGAATTGAAGGAACGAATAAGACAACTGTTGAGGTTTCTAGTATTCCTCCAATTGGGCTTAACAAGCGCCTCGATTATCTAATTCAATATCCACATGGGTGTGTTGAACAAACAACCTCATCTGCATTTCCGCAATTGTATCTTTCATCCATCATGGATTTATCAAAGAAGGAACGCGCAAAAATCTCCAGCAACATTACAAAGACAATCAAGCGTCTGCGATTATTTCAAACTGACGATGGTGGGCTTGCATATTGGCCTGGAGAATATGATGCTTCTGAATGGGGCTCAAATTATGCAGGGCACTTCCTTCTAGAAGCGGAAAAATGCGGATATGCCGTTCCAAAGCAATTCAAAGAGCAATGGATTAACTATCAGCAGAAAATGGCTAAGAATTTCACTTATAATACCAGCTATACGAGTAATGCACACACACAAGCCTATCGATTGTATACACTTGCATTGGCAGGAGAACCAGATCTTGGCTCGATGAATCGTATGCGTGAGAGTTCTGTTAAAGATGTGTCCGCCAAATGGAGACTCGCTGCTGCCTATCAATTGATTGGTCAAAAAGAAGTCGCAAAAAAAATGACTCAAGGTCTATCTGCACGTGTAAAAACTGAGCGTGAACTCTCCGGGACATTCGCCTCTACAGAACGTGATCATGCAATGATATTGGAGACACTTTCCTTGATGGGAGATCGAAGTAAGGCGGAACCCGTTCTAACGGAATTGGCCTCTCAATTGAATTCTGATGGGTGGATGAGTACGCAAACTACTGCATATGCTCTGCTAGCTGTAACGACATATTACGATCTTAGAAAATCGAATCTATCCATGGCTTTCAGTGCTCAAATTAAAGGTTCATCTATGAATCATGTGCGAACAACCTCGGCTGTTCATACCTCACATTTTGGAGAGCAGGAAATCGATCAAAATGGTATGTATGTCATTAAAAACACTGGAGATAAAACACTATTCGTAAGCGTTTCCACGGCTGGAATCCCACTCGAAAGCAATCAGCTGAAGAAATCCAATGGACTCAGAATGTCAGTTATCTTTCGTGGCTCTGACAATAGAATGATCAATCCAGAATCATTGGAACAAGGCGTTGATTTTTTCGCGGAAATTGAAATCACAAATAAAAATGAAAAGCTTGGATTGAAGGAAATCGCGCTAAGCCAGATCTTCCCGAGTGGCTGGGAAATTCACAATGCAAGACTCTATGGAGGAGGTTCAAACACTACAGATTATCAAGACATTCGCGATGATCGTGTCTACACCTATTTTGACCTTTATGGCGGAGAAACAAAAGTTTTTAAGCTTCGATTAAATGCTGCATATATCGGGAAATATTACATGCCTGCAACCTATGTTGAAACAATGTATGATCATCTAATCAATGCTGGGGTACCCGGGAAATGGGTGCGTGTTGTAAAAACGAAGAGCACGAAGAACTCCACTGCGGGTGCTGTGGTGGATGCTTCTTAAAACCTGAGTTCACTGCTTAATAGCGTTCTGAATCAAAATTAGAATCGAGCTCAGGTTTATAGTGCTTCAATCATTTTCAATACAGCCGGTCTTCGTCTAACGGAGACTGGGACTTCAGTTCCGTCAATCATGAGCAAATATCCGCCATCACCTTTCACAAATTCGCGGATGAATTTCATATTGACAAGATGTGATTGATGCACACGGTAAAACCCCTGATCGCTCAGCAAATCATCAAAATCCTTAAGCGTTCGAGTCACAACTATACGAGAACCATCCATGAAATAGAACGTGGTATAATTCACATGACTTTCGCAGCGAATGATGTCAGCTATATTGACAATATTGATCTTATCCTGAGCATGAAGTGCCAAGCGCTCATTTGGTCGCGTATGATTCTTCAATGAATCACTTAAAAGCTTGTATTTTTCATTTTCATTGAGGTGATTTTCTCTGAAACGTTGAAGGGCATTTTTTAAATCATCTGGATCAACTGGTTTCACTAAATAATCAATTGCAGCATAGCGAAATGCTTTAATTGCGTGCACGTCAGATGCTGTAATAAATATGATCTTAAAATCGATGGAAGGAAGAATGTCTAACAGATCAAAGCCACTACCATCTTGCATTTGAATATCGAGAAACACAATGTCTGGAGTCAATGATTTTAACATCTTGGCACCACTCACCACACCATCAGCCTCGCCAATAACTTCTAGGTCTTTTGCATATGCCTCCAAATCCTTTTTCAAGGTAGTTCTAGCCTGCTGTAAATCGTCTATTAAAATTGCTTTAATCATAGTTGGCTCAATTTATTGGAATTTTAACGGTAACACGTGTACCTTCAGAACTTCCACCCTCGGCATACAAATCCTCCACGACTAATGGATTTTTTTCTGAAGAACCATGCATCAATTCAAGGCGCTCTTCAATCACATGCAGTGCAGTTGATTCGTGATAGGTCTCCTTACTTTCTTGATTCAATTCTGCAGAGCGATTTCTCCCGATTCCATTGTCCTGAATCGTGCACTCTATGATATCTCCAACTTCCTTAAATGTCAGATCTAATTTTCCACGTTTTTCTTTCTCACTTTCTGAAAACTTAAAGCCATGCTTGATCGCATTCTCCACAAATGGCTGAATCATCATTGGAGGAATTTGAACAAAAGAGGCATCAATCAGTGGATCTACGATGAGTGCATAATCAAAACGATCTCCATTACAGAATTTCTCGATCATCAAGTAATTTTCCAATGCCTCTACTTCTTCTTGAAGGGTGATCACGGATTTTCTGGAATTGTCCAAAATACTTCTCATTAAGCGAGAAAATTTAGCCAAATAATACCGTGCTTCTTCTTCGTTATCAGTTCCAACCAAGGATTGGATCGAATTCAGGGCATTAAAAATGAAATGAGGATTCATTTGCAGTCTCAGTGCTTTCTGCTCCAATTCCATGATCTGTTTAGACATTTCCAATTTGCGTTGTGCCTCAATAGATTTTTTTCGGAAACGTCTTAGAATCGCGATGAATAAGAATACGCTCAGAAGTACAACTCCCAGTGCAAGCAACACAATAAACCACCATTCTTGCCAGATTGGCTTTGCGATTATCAATGACAAGGATTGTGGCTTGCTCCAAACTCCATTTTCGTTGCAAGCCTTCACTAAAAAGGTATAACTCCCTGGATTTAAGTTCGAGTATAAAATGCTGTGATCTGCTGATGGAGGAGACCAATATTCGTCAAATCCTACGAGCTTCCAACGATAGCGAACTTTATTTGGTTGACTAAGATTAATTGCTTTAAAATCAAACGTAACGTGGTTTTGTTCAAAGGGCAGACTCAGGGTAGTAATTTCATTCCAACTTCCTATACTTGCTTTATACTGACTTTCTGAAATGCTCTTATAGAACAATTTGACGTCATAAATAGAGACTATTGGCGCCGTTTGATTCGTACTAATCTGTGATGCATTATAGCGATTTAATCCACTGATCGTCCCAAACCAAATTGATCCATCATCATCATTGAAAACGGCATTCATACACGTTTCCACACCCGTAAATCCTTCGGGGTCACCAAAATGTTTAATGTCCTTAATCTTGCGCTGCTCGTTTAAAAAAAGATAGTCCAATCCTTTTTCTGTTCCTACAATGACATTGTTATTCGCATCTATCGTTAGGAGGTAAACATTCTTGGAAGTCAGTCCCTCATCGATTGAAATTGATTTGATTTTTCTGGACTTACTGTAGAGCGGAAAATTACAAATCCCTTCTCCTCTTGTACCCACCCATAAAATTCCAGATTGATCACCACAGAGTGTGCGCACATTGTTGGAAGTCAGACCATCTTCAATAGTTATTTTGAGCGACATGTCTCCTTTCTTGTCAATAACCCCTATGCCTTGATTTTCGGTTCCATACCAGATCCTATTCCACTTATCACAGTATAAACTCGTGAGCCAGTTGTCCAATAATCCTTCTGCTCGGACATGATTTTTGACGATCATTTTTGATTTTTTCCAATTAATCTGAAAAAGACCGTTTCCAGCTGTCGCCACCCAAATTCCACCATCATTATCTTTGATGATCCCTCTAATTGTAGTCCGTTTAAGTTCCTCAATTGGGGAGAATTTCTTGTTTTCAAAAATATAAACTCCCTTACCAACTGTGCCCACATAGATTCTACCCTGATCATCTTCGCAAAAACTCTTCACTTTAAGGTCTTCAAAACCATTGGACTTATCGTAATTCACAAATCCATCACTTGTGCGAACACTTGCTCCTTTTGTCGAATTCCCAACCCAAAGACGCTGTTTAGAATCGCGAAAAACAGCATAAATAAAATCTCCAGCCAAACCAGAATTCTTTGTGTAGGTCGTAAATTGGCGACCAGAATAATTGCTGATTCCGCCACCTGAAGTTCCCAACCAATGAGTTCCTGTATTGTCTTCAATTATCCCCCGAACATGATTATTGCTCAATCCATGCTTTTCACTTAAGAAGGTAAATGACTTTGTCTTTGGGTCGTATTGAACGGCACCTTTTAGGGTAGAAAACCAAAGTATTCCATGCTTATCTTCATAAATATCAAGTACTGTTCTGGTATAGAGCTCAAGATGGTGATCAATTCGAAAGAATCGTTTGTGATCATAACAATATGCACCATCCCCAAAAGTTCCAATCCATATATTTCCAGTTCGATCCTTGGTGATCGAACCAATCGTATTCTTCATGTAATCTGAAGTTTCAGCATGATGGATGAGTTTATATCTTCCTGAAACTTCTTTTCTCAGCTCATAGAGACCGATTGCAGTTCCAAACCAAATTACTGATTCACTTTCCACGCAAATCGTGCGAATATTTAAATTCTCGACGTGCAAATTTTCAAGTGGATTTGTGACTACTCCATTCTCATAGTAAAAGACCCCATGTCCCGTTGCCATCCATAATCTGCCAGAAGGGCTAAATTCAAATTCGTGGACTTTTACAGAGGCTCCAATTTCCTTGAGGGGATGATCAATGAATTTCGATCCATCATATTGAGAAATTCCTCCCTGAGTCGCGATCCATAAGTCTCCCTTTTTATCCTCAGCGACATCGTACACATAATTATTGATCAATCCATCTTGTTCAGACAGTGTTTCGAATGTCCAGCCATCATAACGTGTAATGCCGCCACCATACGTGCCCATCCAGATGTATCCACGCGAATCTTGCAAAACACTGTAGACTTGTGATTGTGCCACACCATCCTTCACAGAAAAATTACGGAAATCATATTGCTGTGAATACCCATCTGCAATTACAGACAGAAAACAGACAATAAGAAGAAATCTATACTTCACAGTGTTGGAATTTGGAATAATCAAATATAAAAAACACTTTCCTGTAAATCATCAACGAATAATAAAAGGGGCTGGACGATTCCTTTTATTCACCCTATTTTCGGATGTAAAGCACACTCGTTATGATTTTACCGTACCTAATGTACCTCAAGTTTGAATTTAAGTGGTGGAAGAATCGACTCATTCTTCTTTACCTTAGTGTTTTTCTAATTTGGTACGTTGATTGTCTGCCTAAAACCCTCTTCAATGACGATACGAGTACTGTTCTTTTGGATCGAAACGGAGAATTACTAAATGCACAGATTGC
>JBLHON010000165.1:0-8204 GCA_047621865.1 Crocinitomicaceae bacterium
GGCTTCCTGGATGTTAATTATTGGACTCGTCTTCGTAGCGTTAAGTTATGGTCAATCCATATTTCTTCCGTTCATTATTGCTCTATTGATCTGGTTCGTTGTGAAGAAAGCACGAAACATGATTGATAAGATTGGGTTCGTCCATAAATACATTCCAAAATGGCTAAAAACGCTTTTTGCCTCTTGTCTTGTCTTTGGAATCTTGCTATTAACAGGACATATGCTTACAGTAAACATTGAGAATATTGCGAGCAGGTACTACTCATATGCGGCTAATTCAGAGGAGATCTCCTCAAAAATCAATGAATTCTTTGATGTAGGCGGTGAAGAGCAAATCAAAGATTTTGTGGAGAGTGGTCAAGTTGGTGGGTATTTACAGAATGCATTTCGATCAATTTCTGAGATTCTTGGCAACATGCTAATGATCGCCTTTTATACGATCTTCTTATTCATTGAAGAAGGATTGGTCAATCGTAAAATGCGCCTATTCTTTGGAGACAAAGAACGATTCGAAGCCTTCATGGCCACAGCTAAGAAGATTGATAACATGCTCTCTCGTTACATCATTCTTAAGTCGATGATTAACTTATTCACATCCACTGTTGCATTTATTATCATGTGGTCTGTTGGCTTACAAAGTCCTTTCTTCTGGGCAGCAATCATCTTCTTCCTGAGTTTCATTCCGTCCATTGGTCCTATCGTTGCCATCTTGCTTCCATCAGCTTTTGCCGTTCTCCAATTTGGTGATTTTATCCCTTGTTGGATTATTCTATTCTCTGTTGGGACGATCCAAATCATTGTTGGGAATTACTTGGAACCAAGAATTATGGGAAACACGTTAAATATCAGTCCACTTGTCGCCATTTTTTCACTGGCACTCTGGGGAAGTCTCTGGGGAATTGTTGGAATGCTCTTAAGTGTACCAATCACAGTTGCCATTATCATTGTGATGTCGCAGTTTCCATCAACACGCAAAGTCGCAATTTTACTTTCTGAGAAAGGGAAAGTCTAATCTCTCAATTCAGACTCATTCTATATTCGTTGGGAGTTTTCCCCGTCCATCTTTTAAACGATCGTATAAAAGCACTCGCATCAGCATAATTTAGTAGATAAGCAATTTCACTAATGTTTAGATCAGACTGCTTCAAATAATCAAAGGCGAATTCTTGTTTCAGATCATCCACAACTTCTTTGTAGGAATGCCCTTCCAGTTTTAATTTTCGCTGGAATGAACGCACACTCATATTTAAATGCCCAGCAATACTCTCAATGGTTGGGAAATCAGGCTTGATCAGATTAATTAAGGAACGCTTAACTCGTTCATAAAATCCATCCTGTCCATCCAAAGTTGACCGTTTTTCTTCCGCGTGTTTAACGAGCACCTGAAGTAGCGCATAATCACTCGTTACGACGGGTAATTCGACATCTTTTTTGTGGAAGAGAAGTGCATCTTCACCTTGTTCGAATTTTATATCACAACCAACGACACGCTGCAATTCCTTCCAGTTCTGAGGACTTTTTCTACTCAACCAAATCTCCTTTGGATAGTTCTTATTTCCAATAAGTGACTGAAATTCGCGCACGGTAAAAGCCAAGTAGCCATCAATCGTATGTTGAACACTTTCTGGTGCACTTTGCATCCATCCTTTATCTGGATTCATGCTAAATTTATACGCTTCGGGGATTTCTGATAACTGAACGGCGAGTGCACTGCATCCAAGATTGGCGAATTGACAGCAATACTCTAATGCTTCTTTTACTGTTGAACTTGAATGTGCAATCTGAGCGATCAATCCAGCGGCGACTAAATTTAAATTTTCACCAGCGTGTAATCCAAAGAAAGGGTCATTTGTAGCTTTCACGGCCGCCCCAACTACGTTATTGTAGGTCTCAACATCAACTGTTGAAGTTTCCGAGCACAACTCCTCAAATGGAACTCCACTGGCTGTGATAATATCAGCTGGATTCGCTCCAAGTTGACCTGCAAATTGCGCAAGGTTCACAATAAATCGTCCATTAAAATGCATTCTCAAAGGTAAGAATTTGAGCGATTGGCACCAAATGTCTATTAATTGACATTTAATGGATATTGATCGCGGAGGTTCTTGCCGATCTTTGTTGTAACGAAAAATCACATAATGAAAGAATTAAGAACAGAAGTAATTATTGACGCACCAACGGAAAAGGTTTGGAACATCTTAATGGATCATCCATCCTATGGTGAATGGAATCCTTTTATCGAAAAAATCTCTGGTTCAATGGAAGTTGGGAAAAATCTAGAGGTGACGATTCATCCCCCCAATCAAAAGCCAATGAATTTTAAACCAGTCATTTTAAAAAATGATGCAGGGAAGGAATTCCGCTGGAAGGGAAAATTATTTTTCAAGGGCCTATTTGATGGAGAGCACTATTTCCAGTTAAGCTCAGTGAATGGCACCCAAACGAAGCTTGTTCATGGCGAAAAATTTACAGGGATTTTGGTAGGGATTCTACTCAAGATGATCGGAAAAAACACCCTCCTTGGGTTTAAAGAAATGAACAGTGCACTTAAAATTCGCTCAGAGCAAACAGTATGAAAAGTTCAACTCAATCACTGCGAAAAGCAGTCCAACTAAATGCCGTTTTCAGCAGTGCAAGTGGCGCATCTTTACTTTTATCCCCAATCTCAATTGCCGAATTCATGCACCTCTCAGATCCTATGATCTTACGTTTTGTAGGAATTGGATTGGTCGTTTTCGCAATTTCCTTGGTCTATTTCACCAGAAAAAAGAGTGTGAATCCCAAAGAAATTAGATTAGTCATTTTCCAAGACCTCACATGGGTACTCGCGAGTGTTGCTTTGCTAATTGCACGTCCTTTTGAGATTTCTAGTGGAGGAAACATCCTGATTGCTGGGGTTGCACTCATTGTATTTTCCTTCACGGTCGCACAATGGAAGTTACTTGGAAAATTAGGAGCGGGTAAATAGGATTTATTTCAGTCCAAATTTATCTTCAGCAATATCAGCAACATAACCTCCAATTGCTAGTGAGGCTGTTGCAGCTGGCGAGGGTGCATTCAAAACATGGATTGCATTCTCATGATGCTCAATGCGGAAATCATCTCTTGTATCACCATCTCGACGAAGTAATAATGCGCGCACACCTGATCTACCTGGCTTGAGGTCGTCCATCTCCAAATCTGGAATCATTCGTTGCAAAGATTTCAGGAACAAACGTTTCGAAAATGCTCTTCTATATTCATTAATTCCAAAGCGCATATTCTTGAAGAACAGTTTCCATGTACCAGCATAAGTCAGAGCATCCCAAGTATCTCTCCATGAAAAATCTGTCTTACCATATCCTTCTCTTTTGAAGGTAAAAACTGCATTTGGTCCACACTCGATCTCTCCATCAGTCATTCGCGTGAAGTGAACTCCTAAAAATGGAAATGCAGGATCTGGTACAGGATAAATAAGATTCTTGACCTTGTGCTTCCCTTTCTCTGTTAACTCGTAGTAATCACCGCGGAAACCAACTACTTTTTCGCGCAATTTAACACCATCTTTCTTGGCTAATCTATCTGCCTGTAATCCAGCACAGAAAATTAAATGCTTGGCTTCAATATTTCCTTTACTTGTTACTACAGTTGAATGATTCTCCTGTTTTTGAATCGCGGTTACTTCGTGCTGCAATAACAATTTACTCTCGGGGTTCTTCGCCAGTGCGAGTTCCACCATTTTCGCTGTTGCTGCTCTAAAATCTATAATCCCTGTACACGGAACCCAAAGTCCTCCTATACTTTCAACATGTGGTTCAATCTCTTTGACTTCTGCAGCAGTAATTCGTTTAATGCCTTCTATCTTGTTCTCTAAGCCCGTTTGAAAGATTTTCTCCATACGAGGTAATTCTTCTTCTGATGTAGCAACTACGACCTTCCCACAGATATCATGATCAATTCCATGTTCTTTCGCGAATGCCACCAATTCATGTCGCCCCTGGATGCAATTTCTTGCCTTCAGTGAACCAGGTGTATAATATAAACCTGAATGAATAACACCTGAATTGTGTCCTGTCTGATGATCTGAAAGAATATCTTCCTTCTCGATCAACACTATTTTAAGATCTGGATTTCGAAGCTGTAATTTGTAGAACGTGGCCGCTCCAACGATTCCTCCACCTATGATTGCAATATCGTATGTCATTTCTCTCTATTTGGAAATCCTTGGGCGCAAAAGTAATGAAACTACTGAGAACAAAAAAGGCGTATTCAGTAAACTGAACACACCTTTTCTCTGAAATTGATTAGAATTATTGCTTCACAAATTCTTCTGTGTAGACACCATTTGCAGTAACTATCTTTACAAGGTAGTGACCCGCAGGCACGTTCAACAATTCAACTTTAGAACTTGCGAAATTTGTCTGTGCTTCCATTTCTTCTTGATGGATTATTCGTCCCATCAAATCGTAAATTTTTAGCTCAGCTTCATTTCCAATATACCCACTAAGTTCGATGTCAAACACTCCGTTATTGGGATTTGGGAAGATGAAAATCTCGTGATCCAAGTCCTCTTCTCCTGTATTAACGGTAAAGCCAACAGAGAAATTGTATCTGTGGAAATTTCCGAAATCTCCAGGGAAAAATTCAATGTAAGGCCCACCAACTGATTTCACTCGGAAAGTACCTGTTGTCTCACCCTCTACTTGAGCTGAATACCAGAATGAAAGTCCATCATTATCAGAATCTTCTATAATAAGACTATAGCAACCCATCGCCAAATCAAATGTATCTTTGTAGAGCGTTTCAGCCCAGAATGACGTTTGCTCCATAATTATATTTCCTGACTCATCTTCTAATCTCCATTTATTTTCAAGTGGCTTGTTATTCGTATCAAACATCACAACAAAAGGTCCATTGATTGTCTCTGGTGCTTCAAATTGCACTGTGTAGACATCATTGTTTGGATACTCATCTAACTGAGGCCATACTGGACCATTTACATTCCATACTTGTGCAGAGAAGGTCTGCAAGCCATGATAATCACTCCAAAAACCAGGGTCAGTAACTACAATCTCCACGACTTCTTTCTCTAAGAAGGCAAGATTCCCGTTCCATTCTTGTTCAATAAAATTACCTTCATCGATCCAGATTTTCAACGTACAGTTTGTCAATGGAAGTTCACCAGTATTCTGAAGAATAATCCGTGGATTCTGACACCCTGGATTCCATTTTCCATAGTATTCCCATTTATTTGGATTCAGGATATCGATAATTGCTGCATCGTTCTGGAAGTTCGGCGCTGAATATGAAATTAAATCCATTGCAATGACAAAGTTCCCATTTCCTTGAGCTTCATCTCCAACTGGAACATCTTCAATATCATAATCAAATGTTGTTGTCGATCCAGGTGTCACAAATGGTGTTAATTCATGATCGTATTCTTTTACCAAATCCCCAGGACACCATCCTTCACGCGCATAAGGCCATGTTCCACCTTGACTGATGTTTGGATTATCACCACATGCTGTTTCTTCCCAAATTTCCCAATTGAAACGTTCAATTCCATCAATCGAGATCATGTGATCTTTTGAATCCCACTCACAGCAATTCACTGAACCATTGTGACCATGTCCCGTAAATCGTGTTTTGATCTTAAACATTTCAGAAGTATCTGAAAGTAGAATAGGCGTAGCAACAAGATTTACATCATTATCCAAGTTTGCGTAATTATAGCTTCTATAATCACTCCAGATAGGCTCACGAGCGTGGACATCACGTGGAGGAATTCCTTCAATGAATCCAAATTTAAGGTCGATCAATTCTTGCGTATTGTGAGCAGCAAGATCAACAATGTCATGAAGATACATTTGATAATCTGTGACATCATATACCCATGTAAATCCATTCGCACCTAAATCAAACTGAATTCCATAAGGTGTAATGAATCGACCAATCTCTACATTATTGATTAGTTCAAAAGGTGTTTGATAATATGTTATTGGCGTATTTGTTAACGTGTTCGTTCCAGCAAATGGTGTTGAAGAGATCAACGTCATCGAAGCATCGTAGACATCCTCTGAACCTTCTGGCATCGCTAAAAATGCATTTGTGATTTCAAAATGACGATCCACTGCAGCATATTCAAAAACAACATCAGGCTCCTTCAATTTAAGCAGTGGAGTTAATGTATCATACTGAGCTCCTGTAACCACACCTTGCCCTAAAGCAACACGAGTTCGATCAACCACTCCTACTCCAGTAGTCAGTGGAACTTCAGTAAAATCAATCATATCTGTTACAGTAGGCATCAGAAGGTAATCGTTTGATGATGCATCACTGGCAGTAGAAGTACCATCAAAATCATAATAAACAAGAAGATCTCCCCAATTTGGGTGAGCTGCTGTAATTGCTTGCTGATACCAAGTAGTAATCGTTGCCTCGCTGACAGCTTCATTGTAAATTTGGAATTCATCAATCTTACCAGTCCAATGATTTCCTAAGCTACGATTTGCACCAATCACAAGCCGGTGAAGTTCTCCTACAGATCGCGTAAGACCAGTTCCACTGTCAAAAAGAACACCATCACGCATCACTTTCATAGTGCCTGTGGTTTGTTCTTTGATGAAAGCCCAATGATGCCATTCGTTATCAATTCCTGCTCCCATGGGCTCACTGATTCGATCATATCCTCCACCTTCACCACAATCCCAGTACATAGTATTGTCACTCCATGGGAAGTGAATATTAATTATTCGATTGTTTAATGTGTCATACCCTTCTAAGATTGAAGTATTGACTCCAGTATTTCCTAAACCCTTTGCCCAAAACGCAATTGTTATGTTGTCTCCCAAATCAATATCTGACATTTCAAGTAAAGCCTGATTTGTTCCATCAAAACTCATGGCACCATTTCTAGCACCATAACGAACTGCCATATCTCCAACAGTTGCTTCTGTCTCGAACGTGATCAAATTGGTTGCGGGAACAGAACGATCAAAGAAAAACTCGATGATAATATTATCTGTCCCATTCCATGCAAAAGGCTGATAGAAAAGCAATTCATTCTCTCCAACGATTAATTCATCAGGAGCACCAGTCATTCTTGACATGTTATATACTTCTGTAAATCCAGTAGCATGCATGCTTGAAAGAGTTGCATCCGTAGTTCCCTTTAACGAGATAGAAGGATAAAGAACTTCACCATTTATCAAAATTCCTCCAACTGGAACAAAAAGACTTAATGATTGAATATCTCCCATTGTAATTCCTGCAGCTGAGATTTCAGCCTGTGTCAAGAGCATTTGGTAGCGATCTCCATCATTGCTTAAATCGAAAGGATAATTCGCTCCTGCACCAGACGCGACTAAAACGGGAGAAGTTGTTGTTGACGCTCCAGATCGTTGCTGTTCTGTTCTGATGTAAGTGTCATATCTCGTTCCAGTATATGGCTCGTAATCATAGACAGCAGTAGAATTCCAATCGTTAAGATATTGAACACTGTCCACTTGCACAGAATCCATCACACCAGTATGATCTAAGATTCGCGTATATGCCAAGTAATCCCATTCTCCACAATCGTAATTATCCCATGGTGTCAATGGACTACATTTAAGTTTATAGTACATGAGCACTTTTTCGAAACGCTTGTCATTTAACGTTGCTGGAAAAGTAAAATCAGCACGTCGTGTGGAGATCGAATCAAAGGTGAACGTTTGTACCCACGTCGTGTCTTGTGAGAACGAGGATGTGCTTAGAAAAAGAAATGCAGCACAGGCGAGAAGTCTAGAAATCATAGCGTAAATCGTTTTAGTACATCAAATATACAACCTGTCTACCTGACAAGCAATAATAAAGCGTTGACATTCCGTTTACAATTGGATTTCAATCGTTAAAGGTTCGCTAAAACTACTTCACAAAGTGGATTGGTAATAAATTATGGGTTGGCTCGTAGAACTCAGAATTTTTATAGATAAAGTAGAGTTGCTCGCCTGGACTACTTCTGAATTCCTCATCTTCCAACTTTTTCTTCTCAAAGAGTGCTTTCAATGTCGAGTTTTCAGCGAGAATCTCGACTGCTTTATCTTCAAAAACGTAACTCGAGAAATATTCCTTCTGTTGAACATACGAATCGAAAAAGTTCCATGCAAAATAGCTGTCAGCCATCTCTGGCTCCAAGACAGACACAATAAATCGTCTATTGCGCTGATTTGTATTTACGATCATGT
>JBLHON010000166.1:0-8127 GCA_047621865.1 Crocinitomicaceae bacterium
TTGGATTAGGGAAGATCGAGAAAGCTGTTCCTAAGTCATACTCATCAATGCCAATTGTTGTGTAGGCAAAACATGCTGAATTTACAGTACAACCATTTTCAGTAACTGCAACTGCATAATTTCCATTAGCAATAGCTGTATATGATTGACTTGTAGCACCAGGAATTGGAGCAAAACCATTATCACAATCTAACCATTGATAGGTTGCACCTGCTGTATTGGCAGTGAGTGTTAATCCTGTTTGGGTCGCACTCCCATCTGTAGTAATAAGTGTTATTACTGTAGTAGATGTACTGTCACAACCTGCTGCAGATGTTAGCGTTACGGCATAACTTCCAGCTGTTGTTTCGAAGTTCCCGTTTACAAGTACACTATCTCCAGCACAAAGATCGATCGCTAGATTCGTTGAATCTGGTGCTATGAATGTTAATGTCGTATTTACAACACTGTCACATCCATTTAGTGAGATCAATGAATCTATGTAAAGACCATCTACTGTTTGATAAGCGCCACCTGCTAAAACACTGTCACCTTGACAATAATTTGTAGAAATGTTTGTTGTAGTCGGAACAGGAAGAATTATTCCAACTGGGTAAATTCCAGTACCAGATGCAGGATCAAGACTATCTGCAATCAATAACTCAATGCGAGATGTTGAACCACCTACTTCCGTCCACACATCTTGTGGAGTAGTAGAAGATAGTGGGAATTGCATCCCAAGACGATCAATTGGAGTCACGTTTCCTTCAATAGTAGTAGAATATCCTCCACTCGCATAAGAATTTAAATCAGCTCTATTCCCTAGAACACCAATGTAATCACCAGTAGTAACCGTGATACACGTAAATACTGTATCAGCAGCTTCGTTTTGCCATAATCCAAGTGTTGTAAAATCATTTGTTGTAGTTGAGTAAACTGGGGGTGGTCCACTATTGAAACGAAGAATTGCGATGTTAGATGTACCCGAACTTACAGTTGTTGGTACTGTTGCACCCGTTATAATGAAATCACTTTGTGCTTGAAACCAGTAGCCACGAACGTTACCGCTGTATGGAGATGATGGTGTAGGCATAGGCGCCCCGTATGGTGTGCTAGGCATGACTGCTTGAATATAGACTATGGTATCAGACGTCAATGTGATTGGAAGGTCTGAGTTGGAACCAATGAGGTTTATTCCTAAGCTATCAGAATACCAATCGTAAGTACAGGCTCCAGTTACAGTTAGAACAGTATTTGTAGAATCGCATGGTAAAATCTCTCCATCAATTGTCATTGATCCAGCAATAACAGTTCGATTGGGAGACTCAACAATTTGCTGAATAGTCTGTTCTGTTTGTTTATGAATGTTGTAGATTGGGTCATCTGAATTTATTTGTCCAAATGTGCTTGCTGCAAATAGTAGTGTGCAGATTGATAGTAGTGTTTTTTTCATGAGATAGTTTTTGTTTCGACAAATTTACGGCATTATTTGCTACTGTGCCAACTGACGCGGATTTAATTAAAAACATTAACAATTGATTACAAATCGTTTAGGCGTGGAGCTAACAAGTAAAGAGTAGTTTTCACGCACATCAGGAGATTTACAATCCGAATGGACTTATTTGTCCAGAGAGTTTTAAAATTAAAACAATTGGGAAGATTACAAGTGAAATGAAAAAGATGATTTTGCCGTGAGCCCTAATGCTATCATTATAGTTCGGCACTTTTGTTCCGTCGGGAATTTTCCGCATGGTTTTCCAAAGAATATAGCCAATCAGTAGCCCAAAGAATCCCCCTACAACTGCGAAAATATAACCAACAACAATCCATCCATTTTGACCGCCTTCAGGTATTGAGAGCTCTGTTATTCGCGCAACACGTTTCTCGGTCATTTCCTCCCTGCTAAAGGTAATCCCACGATCCATCAATATTTTTTGGCTCAAGGCGACATCGAACTCGCCCCATTCATTGTGCTTCACCAACACATCTATTAACTCATCATCACTGAACTCAAAGAGGTAATAGTCTTTTGGAATGGCTGCCATCAGTTCAAGAGCCATATTCGTTAACACTTCTTCTGCAGCTTCTTTATCACTAGCCAGAATTTGAACTTCGAAGCCTTGGAGCATCGTTTCACCCTCGAATGACTTGTCGAGATTTCCTCCAGAGTCTTTGAGTACTTCTGTATGCAAACCTCTTTCTTTTAAGAGATTCACAAGATCCTGCGCCTCTTCCTCAGAAGCGAATGAACGAAGAGTAATTGGTTTTTCAGTTGACATAATGACACAGAGATCTATTAGTTTGCTAGAAGGTACACAATCATTCGGGAATGAAATTATTTACTGTCTTAAAACTTCACGCCAATTTTTATTGAAACTTCAGGTGTAAGAACAGCTGGACGATAGGATTCTGTTCCAACATTAATAACGTCATTTCCTGAAACTCGAGAGTGTAGAGCAATCCAAGGAGAAGTATAGAGCCAATCCGTTAAACGGATGTTATAGCCACCCCCAAAGGTAAATATGGCGCTCTCATTCTTAATTTCTGAAGAGTTATTGAGCGTTACGTAATTTGTCTAATAGCCAATACCAGGTCCGAACCACCAACCCGTATAATCGTCTTTGAAGAAGTATTCAAAAGAAATTCCAAATGCTTTAACTCGATCTTCCACGACATCATCTCCTAAAATAAATCCTGGACGTGTAGCTTGCGCATATGAAAATCGATTTCGGTATTTATTTTTCCCGATCCATCCTGTCAGTATGAATCCTTTAAGTGCATATGGAAGAACATCTTGTTCTAAACCAACTGTAATTAATGGAGTCGGCATAGTTTAGGGGCGTATTCTGTGCTTCTTCATGCCAGCATCTTGAGAGAAACTGAATCCTACAATTAAGAACGCTCCAAGGAAAGCAGTATACCTCATCTTACAGTGCGCGATCAATGAGATACAGGAATGATCCAATTGCTGCTGCGCCCAATTCAAGTTCACGTTTGTTGACATTCTCAAAAACATCACTAGGTGCATGGTGAAAATCAAAGTAACGTTGAGAATCTGGTACGAAGCCAAACAATGCAATATCAGGATAGGTTTTTCTCAAAGGACCTATATCAACACCACTTCCACCAGCATCAAAAATGTGTAAATCGTAGCTTGTAAAATTGGGTTCAAAGGATTTCAGCAAGTTGACTTGATCCTCATTTCCAGAACAAGTGAATCCGCGAGGAGCAAATCCCCCTCGATCACTTTCCAAAGCAGCTATTTGTTTTTCTCCCAGTTCTTTGACGATTGTTGCATAACTCTCGCCACCTCTATTTCCATTTTCCTCATTCATAAAGAAAACGAGTCGTAATGTATGCTTGGGTTTATAATTTAACTCTTTTAAGATTCTCATGGCCTCAAGACAATGTACGACCCCAGCACCATCATCATGAGCTCCTTCTCCTGTATCCCAAGAATCTAGATGGCCGCCAAAAGTGATGATCTCATCCGGTTTTACTGAACCAGTCATTTCGCCAATTACATTATAGGAAGTTATATCTGGGAATTGTCTACAATCGAGTTCCAAGATGAAATTCGCTTTTTCTGTTTTTAAAATAGTCGACAAGATTTCAGCATCAAGCGTTGAGATTGCTGCAGCTGGAATACTGTCTACTGAATCAGCATAGTGCATTCCACCTGTATGTGGATGTTCATTAACGGGCAATCCAAGTGAACGAATAATCACCCCAACAGCTCCTAGTTTAGCTGCTTCAACTGCTCCATCACCTCGAACTGGGTAGCACCCACCATAAGCTCTGAAGGTTTGAATATGTTGCTCATTCATTGGTTGGTTGATGAAAACAATCTTGCCTTCAACTTTTGATCGATCTGCAGCTTTAAGTTCATCCAAGGTTTTAAATTCGATGATCTCAGCTTCTAACGTGCCGTTCGTTCCAATTGATCCCCCAAGGGCTAAGAGATGAACTTTAGTTAAATCTTGATTTTTCTGCTTGATCCAACCAGCTTCTTTATTTCCTCGCTCCCAATGAGGAACCTGAATTTCTTGCAAGTAGACTTTATCGAAATTATAGCCTTTCATCTTCTGTTCTCCCCAATGTATTGCCATTTCTGCTTCAGCTGAACCTGTAAGTCGAGCTCCAACATCTTTACATAAACTTCTAAGATCCTCGTAAGCATGACCTTCTGAGAGTGCTTCATTATAGATCGAGCGAATCATTGCTGAGTCTCCTTGGGCAAATACAGAAGCTAAACCAAGTACGAGTAATAGAGTCAAAAATATTTTCATGCGGCTATTTATCTTTTCACGAAGATAATACAATCGTGCGTCGTTTCCATCTTTCAATTATCTTTGTCAAAAATTCGAATTACATGGCCTTGAAATGTGGAATAGTTGGACTGCCGAATGTAGGAAAGTCAACCCTTTTTAACTGTTTGTCGAACGCGAAAGCACAATCGGCAAATTATCCGTTTTGTACGATTGAGCCTAACATTGGGACAATCTCTGTTCCTGATCCTCGTTTGGAAAAATTGGAGGAATTGGTGAACCCGCAACGTGTGTTGCCAACGACAATGGAAATTGTGGATATTGCAGGATTGGTGAAGGGCGCTTCGAAAGGAGAGGGTCTTGGGAATCAATTCTTGGCGAATATCAGAGAAACAGATGCAATAATTCATGTAATTCGTTGCTTTGACGATGGTAATATTATCCATGTGGATGGATCAATTGACCCAGTGCGTGACAAAGAAATTATCGATATAGAGTTACAATTGAAAGATTTGGAAACGATCGAGAAACGAATCAGTTCATTGCAAAGAGTCATTAAGTCTGGCGATAAAGATTCAGTGAAAGAAAATAACCTTGCAATTCGCGTGAAAGCAGCCTTGGATGCGAGTGAATCTGCACGAACGCTGGAATTAGACGAAGATGAGAAGGTAATCATGAAAGCATTTCAGTTAATCACTGCTAAGCCAGTAATGTATCTCTGTAATGTGGATGAGGCTTCAGTGAAGAGTGGGAACGCCTATGTTGACGCCATTCGTGAAGCAGTGAAAGATGAAAAAGCTGAAGTACTTGTGATTGGTGCAAAGATCGAAGCAGATATTACAGAATTGGATACCTATGAAGAACGTCAAATGTTCTTAGATGAATTAGAGTTGACAGAGCCTGGAGTGAATCGATTGATTCGATCTGCATACGCATTGCTAGATTTAGATACCTACTTCACGGCAGGAGAAAAGGAGGTGAGAGCATGGACAATCCAGAAAGGAATGACTGCACCACAAGCAGCTGGCGTTATTCATACTGATTTTGAAAAAGGATTCATTCGTGCAGAAGTTATGAAATACGAAGATTTCGTAGAATTTGGAAATGAGGCTGGAGTGAAAACTGCTGGTAGATTCCATGTTGAAGGAAAGGAATACATTGTGGAAGATGGAGATATCATGCACTTCCGATTTAATGTATAAAAGAATTCATTTTTGCCATAGAAACTGGTAAGAAGATAGTAGATTTATAGAACGCATAAAGAAGCCAACAAAATGAGTATTGCAGCAAACGATCCAGCATTACGTTCTTGGGTAAATGTTCCCGAGAATTCAGATTTCCCCATTCAAAATATTCCATTCGGGATTATTCAAATAGGAGAGGAGGCACCTCGAGTGGCTTCAAGAATTGGTGATCATGCAATTGATCTAAAGTCCTTGCATGTCCTTGGATATCTTGATAACTTACCATTCAGTGTAGCAGATTTTGATGCAGACACGTTGAATAGCTTGATGAAAAAGGGAAAGGATGGGACGCGTAAATTACGGGATCGAATTTCAAAACTTTTTCAGGAAGGATCAAATGATTTACAAAGCAAACAACAGCATGTTGACCAGGTGTTAATCTCGATAGATCAGGCCACAATGTTGATGCCAGTTCAAATTGGAGATTACACGGATTTCTATTCCAGTCGAGAACATGCAACTAATGTTGGAACAATGTTTCGCGATCCAGATAATGCATTATTGCCAAACTGGCTTTGGATTCCTGTAGGATATCATGGGCGCTCTAGTTCAATTATTCTGTCTGGAGAGAGTTTTCATCGTCCAAAAGGACAGCAGAAGCCAAGTGAAACTGAGGATCCAATTTGGGGGCCATGTAAGTTACTTGATTTTGAACTGGAAATGGGATTCATCACTTATGATGGAAAACCAATGGGCGAGTCAATTTCGACTTCTGAAGCAGAAGATCACATTTTTGGATTGGTGCTTTTCAATGATTGGTCTGCACGAGATATTCAAAAATGGGAGTACGTTCCATTGGGACCATTCTTGGCAAAGAATTTCGCTTCGTCGATTTCGGCATGGGTCGTTACACTCGATGCATTGGAGCCATTTAAAATCGCTGGTGAGGTACAAGATCCTGAAGTGATGAGTTATTTGCAATTCGAAGGAAATAAAACATACGATGTAAAATTGGAGGTTGGAATTCAGCCTGAAGGAAAGGAAGAAACAATTGTTAGTCGATCAAACTACAAATACATGTATTGGAATATGGCTCAGCAATTGGCGCATCATACCGTCAATGGATGTAATGTACGAGCTGGAGATTTAATGGGATCGGGAACGATTTCAGGTAAAACACCAGATTCGTATGGATCAATGTTAGAACTGGCTTGGAAAGGAACAAAACCAGTTCGAATGAATGATGGTTCTGAACGAAAATTTATCGCTGATGGAGATACGGTAATTATGCGTGGACATGGCAGCAAGGATGGTGTTCGAATTGGATTTGGAGAGGTTTCAACGAAAGTTCTTCCAACTAAATAGTAAGTAGACGAAAGTTGTGGAGAGTAAGCACACGGAAATCGATATAGAGAAAGAACGCAAAGAAATTCTAAATGCGTTTCGTGGATTGATGCGTACTGTTACTGGTCGTAGCAAGGAAGATACGCGAATGATTCGCAAGGCATTTGATGTTGCAGTTGACGCACACAAGGAAATGCGTCGAAAATCTGGCGAGCCATACATTTATCACCCGATAGCAGTTGCTCGAATTTGTGCAGAAGAAATGAGTCTTGGACCAACTGCAATTATTTGTGCATTGCTCCATGATACTGTTGAGGATACACATATCACGTTAGAAGATGTCGAAGATTTATTCGGAAGTAAAGTTCGATTGATTATTGATGGACTGACGAAAATTCCAGAAGTATTTGATGAGAATGCATCTGTTCAAGCAGAGAATTTCAGGAAGATGGTTTTGACGATTTCTGATGATATTCGAGTCGTAATTATCAAGCTTGCCGATCGTTTACATAACATGCGAACCCTCGCAAGTATGCGACCGGATAAGCAGATGAAAATTGCTTCAGAAACAAAATTTTTATATGCTCCTTTAGCCCATCGACTTGGCTTAAACTCGGTGAAAAGTGAATTGGAAGATTTGGCGATGCGTTACACGGAGCCAACAGTTTATGCCGAGATTGAAACGAAACTGAAGTCTTCTCAGGATGCGCGTAATCGTTTCATTCGTAAGTTTATTACGCCAATCAAGGATGCATTGGCACATGAAGGCTATATCTTTCAAATTAAAGCACGAACGAAATCGATCTCATCCATATGGAGAAAGATTCAAGATAAAGAAGTTCCATTTGAGGAGGTCTATGATCTGTTCGCAATTCGCATTATTGTAGATACTCCACCTGAATTAGAAAAACCTGATTGTTGGAGAATCTACAGTATCGTAACAGATTTTTATCAGCCGAGTCCTGATCGTCTCCGCGATTGGATTTCAACACCACGAGCTAATGGCTACGAGTCATTACATACGACAGTGATGTCTCCTACAGGAAAGTGGATTGAAGTTCAAATTCGTTCAAAGCGAATGGATGAGATTGCCGAGAAAGGACTTGCAGCACATTATCGATACAAAGAATCAAAGACGAGCGACACGAAATTTGACCGTTGGATTTCTGAAATCCGCGACCTAATGTCAAATCCTGATGCAAATGCAATGGATTTCATTGAAGAATTTAAGTTGAATTTGTTCAATGATGAGATTTACATTTTCACGCCAAAAGGAGATTTACGTGTTCTCCCAACAGGTTCTACGATCTTAGATTTTGCCTACGACATTCACACGCATGTTGGGGATACGT
>JBLHON010000167.1:0-8054 GCA_047621865.1 Crocinitomicaceae bacterium
AATTCTTGATTCTAAAGTGTGGACGCCTACTTCTCCAGTTAGCACAAATGCTTATACAATCAGTACAATACCTTATACACCTATTATTAATGGAGCGAGTGGTGCTTCCCTTATGTGGGCAAATACCTTGACTGCTACAACTTGGCCATACAATGCAGGAACATTAACTGTTGATCCTGTATTACCAGGAGTGACAGGATATTTCCTCGTAACTTCATTACCAGTAGCTTGTTCTAACAATCCTTTGATTGGATCATCGGATACAACCTTTATTACTGGCGTTAGCTCTTCAGTTAGTGCTGTAGCAGTTGATGATATCTGTTCAGCAGGGATTGGATCAGTTACTGCTAATCCAACATCAGGTTTTGCCCCGTACACTTACAATTGGACAACTTTAGGAGGTGCAACTACTCAAACTGTAAATGGTGTTTTTGCTGGAGTTCATACTGTAGTAATGACTGACAGTCTAGGTTGTAGTTCAACTGCAAACGTATTTGTTGGTGATATTCCGGCAGCCTTCCAGGGCTCTACAACATTAGTATCTTGTCCAGGTGGAAATGACGGAACTGCATTTGCCGAAATGGTACCTGTTCTTGGAACCTTAACTTATTTATGGGATGATCCTGCAGCACAAACGACGCAAACTGCGGTTGGATTAACTGCTGGCGTTTACAATTGTACGGTTACCTCAACTATAGGATGTTCAGGATTGGTAACAGTTATTGTTACTGAGATCCCTGGTATGATTGGTGCCATTGTAAATCAGACTGATCCTATATGTAATGGCGGTAGTGATGGAATGATTCAAGTGAATGTAGTTGATGGAACTGCTCCTTATACTTACTCATGGGATAATTCAACATCTACAACGAATACTGCAAATGATCTTATTGTTGGGCCGCACACTGTTACGGTAACGGACGACAATGGTTGTGTAATTACGATCTCAGGAAACTTGGGTCAGCCACCATCATTGAGTATCAATACAATTACTCCAGACACTCAAATTTGTAAAGAGGCTGAAATCGTATTAGATGCAACAGGAATTGGCGGATCTTCTCCATATACATTCACTTGGTTCGAAAATGGTGTTGAAATTGGAGTTGGATCATCGATCACTGTTGACCCTAACGTAACCAATACACAATATTGTGTAGTGTTATCTGAAGAGTGTGGATCACCAACAGCTCAGGCTTGTGTGCTCATTTATTTCCCTACAGATATTATTCCTATGGTAACTCCAGATGAGGTTGAGAAATGTCTTCCAGGGTACTTTGAATTTACAAACACATCAGGTAATGCTGGTGAGATCGCCACTTCTTATTTCGAGTTTGGCGACGGTATAGGGAACGCTTTAGAAGTTGGTACTAATTCAGCATGGTATACTTACGGCGCAGTTGGAACGTATGATGTTACGTTAACAACTACCTCCATTTATGGCTGTGTTTATACTAACACGATGTATGACTTGGTTCAGGTAATGCCAAATCCAACTGCTGATTTCACTTTTTCAGTGAATCCATCAGATATCTACAATGTGGATATTGATCTTCAGGATCGATCATCTTCAGATGTGGTAGCTTGGGACTGGTACAGTGCGTTTTCAAATCCATCAACGAGTATACTTGAGAATCCAGGGTTTAACTTCCCACAAGTGGTTGGAGTTTATCCAGTGACACTTATCGTTATGACAGCTAATGGATGTTTGGATACGGTAACACTCAATATGAACATTCGACAAGATCTTTTGGTCTTCGCACCGAATTCATTCACACCAAACGATGACGAACACAATCAAGTTTGGAAGGCAGAATTTCAAGGAATTGATATTTATGCATTCGAACTATTAATCTTCAATCGTTGGGGAGAAATTATATGGCAATCAAACGACCCAAGTGTTGGATGGGATGGAACGTATAACGGGAAATTTGTGAAGGGTGGAACGTATACTTGGCGTGCGAAAGTAAAAGACCTTTATACGGACGAGAAAAAAGAATTCAATGGAGCAATTAATCTCCTGAAATAAGCGACAATACACGATTTAAAGGAAAGGGTACTTCGATATTTTGAGGTACCCTTTTTTCTTTGGTATTGATTTTGCTTTAGTACAGGAAATGTTTGTAATTTTGAAAAAAATCGAGCCCATGAAAAAAATATTTATCCCCATAGGAATTTGCGCAACACTATTACTTTCGTCATGTGACGTATTGGAAGGTATGACAGATATAATAACTGACGGAACAGATACAGGAACTGGAACGCCCGCTTTAACGAACGGTGAAGTTATATCTGGATTAAAGGAAGCGCTAAATATAGGAATCAAGAACTCTGTGAGTTTGACTTCTATCACAGATGGCTTTCTAAAGAATGCTGATATTAAATTGCCATTTCCAGCTGATGCAATAAAAGTAAGAGACAAGGCCCTTGAGTGGGGATTGGATGCGCAAGTAGATAAATTTGTAGAAACGTTGAATCGTGCTGCAGAGGAATCAACAAAAGAAGCCCTTCCTATTTTTAAGGATGCTATTCTTGGAATGAGTATTTCTGATGGCTTTGCGATCCTAAAAGGTGGCGATGGTGCAGCAACAAAATTCTTGAGCGACAATACAACACCTCAACTGATGGCAGCTTTTGCTCCAAAGGTTAAGGCGGCAATTGCAAAAGTGGAGCTTACTAAATACTGGAATCCAATCGTGACGAAGTACAATAACTTTGCAAATCTTCCAATGACTGCTGCAGAGCCAGTGAATCCTGATTTGGAAAATTACATTACTGAGAAAGCAATCTCTGGTTTATTCCACATGGTTGCGATCGAAGAAAACAAAATTCGTAAAGATCCTATTGCACGTGTTACAGATATTCTTCAAAAAGTATTTGGAAGCATTGTGAATTAATATTCTTAGTAAAACGATTTACTAGTAAGGCGCTGCATTCTGTGGCGCCTTTTCTATGGCTATTCCCTTAAGAATGGCTAAATTTCCCTTTCTAATAATTTGTAGCATGGATTATCCGCATTCGGAACTTGTATTGAATACAGAAGGTCAGGTCTATCACCTTGGGCTTTCACCTGGTCAAATTTCATCGAACGTTATTTTGGTTGGAGATCAGGATCGTGTGAATTTGGTCGCTAGCTTTTTTGATACGATTGAGCATCAATCACAGCATCGAGAATTTGTTTCTTCAACAGGCATGTATAAAGGGAAACGCATAACTGCACTTTCCACAGGAATTGGCACAGACAATATTGATATCTGCATCAACGAATTGGATGCGTTATTTAACATCGATCTTGAGCGTCGTGAGAATAAGAAGGAATTCACTTCAATGAACCTCGTTCGAATTGGAACGTGTGGAATTCTTCAACCAGATGTACCTCTTCATTCGTATATCCTGTCTACTCATGCATTGGGATTAGACAATGTTGCACATTATTATGAAGTTGATTTCAGAGAAGATGAAATTGCTTTGAATACAACTATAAATGAGCAAGTTAAGCTCCCTGAACCAATTCGAACTTACGTAACTGCAGCTTCGGACAATCTTACGGGTAAATTGCGCTCAGAATTGACTACTGAAGGTATTACGGTAACTTCTAGTGGCTTTTATGGTCCTCAGGGAAGACAATTGCGTTTAAAGAATCGTACGTCGCATCTGAATGAGCAGTTAACGGCATTCGAGTCAGGTGGCCATCGTTTCACAAATTTTGAAATGGAGAGCTCAGCTTTATTCTCTTTGGGACGAAGTTTAGGTCATGAATGCGCGACGATTTGTCTTGGAATTGCGAACAGACCAAATATGGAATTTTCAACAGGCTATAATGACGACATGCTTAAGCTGATTGATTATGTGCTAGAGCGAATTTGATGGAAAATTAGATTGTTGGATTGTGCTCCTTCGCTGAGTCCTTCGCCAGAGGCTACGGCCGCCGGAGAAAGCTACGGCGAAGGCGCTTGGATCGTTAGATTGTTGGATCATTAGATCATTAGATTCCGTTCATGGGAGTACATCTACTCCAGAGGTAGACAAATAAACAATTCTTCTGAGGCTATAATGACGACATGCTTATGAGCTAGAGCGGATTTGAGAATTGGAATCATATCACTTCGTTCCAATAGCTATCGGGAGGCCCATTTTTATGCGGTATATCGAGAACGACATGATAAAGCTGCTCTCAATATTGATTCCTATTCAATTTCCTTAAACAACTTCTCGAAATTTTTGACACTGATAAATGTACAGAATTGGTCGTCCATTTTCGCCATGACCAGATTCGCACTGATTATTTTCCCGCCGAGGACAAAGTAGATGTATTTATTCAGGTTGGATTCAGTTAACCTTGCAATTTTTGTTCTTCCTTCATCAGAGAACTCTAAGGTAAGATAATGGGCATCTGCGGATAAATGAGGATGATCTTGCAAATAGATAGATTCAATATCAATCATTGTAAGCGAAGCTGAATCGGCAACAAAATGCAAATCCGTAGTATCTCTTATCATCATGAATCTTCTTCCTTCTTCAGTGCCCGCGTAAAATCCATCTTCGGGATCATCTACAATTCGCTGATACTCTTGCACGCTCGCACAGGAAGTAATTAGGGAAAGCAAAATGCAAAGAAAACAGGCTACTTTCATTGGAATATTTCTGTTGAAACGAGCGCAAGATACTACTAATTGATGAGAGGATTGGGACCGATTATTCGATTATTCGAACACTTAGATGCTGAGGGAGTTTTTCCACCACAAAGGTACAAAGGGCACAAGTTGAAGTGCTGAGTAGTGTACAGCGCCTGTGCTGAAGCTTCAGCGAAGGAACACTAGTTTGACTTTAAAGTCAAACATGGATTAATTGTAAGGGCTGAATTTTTGGTATAGCCGCTGACAACCATCTTAAAAAAAATGTGTCCTTTGTGGTAGCTATTTCACACCTTTCACTTCCAAAGGAAGATATATTTTTTTGTTAGCCTAGTAAGATAATTATTTTGATATTTCTTAGAGCACACCAGGTTCACTATAAAGTAATCGTGGAGGCAATTGATCTGTCGAACAATCGGAAAATCGAACAATCGTCAAACATCGCGGTCGGAAAACTTACTCCATAGGACGATAAATAAACAATTTACCCGAGGTGATCGAATTAAATCTAAGGGGTGATTGCCCCACTTTACGGCCGTGATCTGCAGTATTCTGATGTAATACTGTTACTTCATTATCATCAATAACCTTATAGACAATGGCAGTGTGGTGATACATTGATTCCGTGAAAGTTTCGTTGCCATCTATGTACTTAATCTTGATTTTTTCAAATTGAATGATGTCGCCAGGGAAGATGCACTCTTCTTCAGGATCAATTAACCTTCCATAGACTTCATATTGATCCCATTCAGCCCCTGTTTCATCGAGAACGTATTGTGCAAGATCCCAGCATTCACCGCGCCCGACTTTCTTCTTGAGTTTGCCTTTTGCGAGTGCTGCAATGCGCTTATTGAGTTCAGGAGTTTCTCCACAATCTTGTTGCGCGAAACTATTGAAACTCCACAGCAATACGATAATTAGAATCTTTGTCATACCTATAAAACGCAAAAAACGAACCAATCATTGTATCTCTTCCATCAATCTGCGAATTTTTCCTGAATCTGGCTTTAAAACTAGCTCAGAAAACATGGATTCTTCGTCGAGTTGGACTTTTGTTGTTCCAGAAAAGTGAATTGCGTCAGGCTTCACCTCTGAGCATAGCAATTTGATGTTGTTTAAGTTCACTCCTCCTCCTGGCATTATTTCTATTCTGCCATTTGCATGCTCCATCATTGATTTTAAAACAGGCGATCCCAATTCAACATTGCGCGCAAGTCCAGAGGAAAGAATCCTAGTTATGCCTAATTCGATGAGCGAGTCAATTGATTTCTTGTGATCATACGTGTCGTCAAATGCCCGATGGAATGTCACCTCAAGATCTCCAGCTTTCCGTTTGATCAATTCAAGTGCGCTCCTATTTATCATGTTCTTCTCGTCCAAAACTCCAACAACCACACCATGCACGCCCATTCCTTTGCATTCAAGAATGTCTCGTACAATTATTTCAACCTCATCATCTGAGTAACGAAATCCACCTGATCTAGGTCGAATGAGGACATGTGTTTCCAATCCATAAGCGAGGGCATATTCGATAAACCCTGGAGATGGGGTCATCCCTCCCTGCTCCAAATTCTGGCAAAGTTCAATTCTATCTACATTGAGTTCTTTGGCTATTTGAAGCCCTTCAATGGAAGCAACACACAATTCTACTTTCATGGTTTCACTATTAATTGCAGTTCATCAATAAACGTCCACGGCTCATGCCCACCTCCATCCATCCCTTCTGGAATTAATTTCATTGCAGTAATGGAAACCTTGATAAATCGGCCGCTTTTACCAATTGGTAGCGCGAAATTCTCTTCCCTGACATCTGCAGTGATTTTTTTCTGGCATTTTTTCCATTTATTCGTCTTAGACACCTTCACCTGAACTGTATTCGGAAGATAAATCCAAGAACCCTTATCCTCCAAGAAACCTAGTTTCAATGAATCAATGGATTGCACTTGCTCCAAATCAACAATGAACTCGATCTTCTCTTCTGTAAATCCGAGCCACTCACTTCCTTTCCATGGACGAGCACCTTTCACTCCATCCACGAGATTCAGGCTTCCATTGTGATTGAACTTAGGATGAGGTTGCGTGAGCATCTCAATTGGCAATCCGAGCGCTGAATGCACGTAGAATAATTGCTTCAAGCCTTCACCTCCATCTTCGTTTAGAACTGTCGTTCTGATTTTCTTTGTAGCCTCATTCACGACTCGCTCAAAGTAAAGAGAATCGTGTTTACCCATAGCAACACCTCCATTCATGGTATATCCACCAATATGCTTCGTTGAAACCGTGTATCCATAATCGGCTTCTACTCCTTTGAAATGTACATTAATCCCTTGTTTGACTCTGGAAATTTCCATGGACGGAAAATGAATCGATTTCGCTACGTGAACACCTTGACGTTCAAGATAGGTTTCATGATACGTTAAATAGGATGCTAAAAATTCTTCATAAGGAGGTTTATTCCCACACCATACAGATTGTGCAAGTGCCAAAGCTCTAGGATAAGTCATGTACTCTAATTGCTCCATGGAAGGAATGTATTCTGTCCATAAGTTGGCTTGACCACCTAAAATATATTGCTCAAATTCTTCTGTGAGTTCTTCAGGCATGGGATCAAATGCATACACCTTTTCCAGGGGTAAATAACCACCAATAGCCAATGGTTCTGATGGATGACCACTTTGATAATAGTCGAAATAGCAATAGGTTGTTGGAGTCATGACCACCTCATGTTTTTGCTTGGCAGCTTCTATTCCACCTTCTGTTCCACGCCATGACATTACGGCAGCATTTGGTGAGAGACCACCTTCCAAGATTTCATCCCATCCAATCAATTTTCTTCCTTTGGAGGTGAGGAATTCATCCATTTGACGGATAAAATAGCTCTGCAATTCATGTTCATCTTTCAAACCATTCTTGGCAATCACCTTCTGGCAATCTTCACATTCCTTCCACCTTGTTTTTGGTGCTTCATCGCCACCAATATGAATGTAGGTTGATGGGAATAGCTCAAGAACTTCGGAAAGTACATTTTGCATGAATTGAATTGAAGCATCTTTAGAGCAGTAGATATCATCAAAAACTCCCCAGAGTCCAGGAACTCCTTGCTCAATACCAGTACATGATAGCTCTGGATATGCAGCAAGTGCCGCACGACTGTGACCAGGCATTTCAATTTCAGGAACGACAGTAATGTATTTCTTTTTTGCATAGTTGACGATGTCCTTCACCTCTTCTTGCGAATAAAAACCACCATACGAAATCTGATCGTAGCGTCGTGGAGAATCTGAATAATGTCCGATAACTGTACTATCGCGATAACCACCAATGCTCGTTAACTTTGGATATTGTTTAATCTCAATTCGCCATCCTTGATCGTCTGTTAAATGCCAATGAAAGGTATTGAACTTGTACAAAGCCATCAAATCA
>JBLHON010000168.1:0-8053 GCA_047621865.1 Crocinitomicaceae bacterium
AACAAGGGTTTACTGGCTGTGATTTCTTACTGAACCGATTAATCAAGACAGATTCTTAGAGGAGTAGTCAATTATCTGATCAATCATTATCTTTCGGAACCATGATAGAGAAAAAAATTATCGCCCTAGTTCCAATTAGACAGGTTTCAACGCGCTTGGAAAATAAGAATTTCAGATTATTGGATGGGAAACCCCTCTATCAACACATTCTAGATACTTTGCATAGCATTGACTCAATCGACCAAGTAATTATTAATACCGATTCAGACATAATCAAAGAAGCTTGTTCTACGAGGTATTCCAAAGTCAGAATAATTGACCGTCCTAATTCAATTAATGGACCTGACATTACGATGAACACGCTAATCAATTATGATCTTTCCCAGGTCGAGGGAGAGCATTTTTTCCAAACTCATGCAACCAACCCACTTCTAACAAGTGAGACTATCATTGATGCAATCCAGCATTACTTCGAAAGGCTCGGAACAAAGGATTCATTGCTGAGCGTCTACCCACTTAAAAAACGTCTCTATCAAAAAAATTTAGAGCCAATCAATCACCAAAATGGTGTCTTAGCGCAAACGCAAGATTTGCCAGAGGTACTCGTTGAAAACTCAAACATTTTCATTTTCAGCAGAACTTCATTTTTTGAAAATCATCAAAGTAGAATAGGCAGCTCCCCTTTTGCGTTTTATATGAATGAACTTGAAGGTATTGATATAGATACTGGGAATGATCTTGCTTTGGCTGAGCTTATTTGTCAGAATAGAACTAAATCTTTACGAGAGATGTGATTTTCTCGCTTGCACCAGAATTCCTGGGTATATATTCGCTTAAACTAGTATTGGATTCCCCTATTTCCTTCTTAGCATAGTAGCGCTCAATAATTGAACACAGTTCGCTGAGATTCCTATGGATATGCGCAGAATCCAATTCTAATAATTCGAGAGCTTCACTGTAATTTCTATGATTTGGACCAAAAGTCACGGGAACGCCAAATATGGATGGCTCAAGTATATTGTGAATCCCAATCTTGTTGAATCCACCACCAATTATCGCTAAATTCGCGTATCTATAAAGATGCTTTAAAGCGCCAACTGAGTTTACATACATGACCTCAGCACTAGAACTCTGGTCGAATTCGTGGCCCAAAAAAGTAATGGCATTGAGATTGCTTTTCCTGATGGTTTTCTCAATCGCTTTCTCATTAATTTCGTGAGGAACAATAATCCATTTGATTTGATGACCAGACATTCGATGAAGTGCCCGAATAACTAACTTTTCATCTTTTCTGAGACAACTCCCAGCTATGACGCAAAATTTATCGCCAATAAAATTGCGGAATTCAGGATATGGTTCATCGTTAAGTAATTTGCCAACACGATCCATTCGAGTGTTTCCTACAACAATTGATGGACATTCAAATTTAGTTAACAGAATACTTTTTGTCTGCTCATTCTGACAAAAAATTAAGGTAAAAGAGTTGAAACATTTCCTATATATTTTATTCATTGGCCAACGTAGGAAATTGCTTTTGACAGTCAGCGATAAACCAACTAAATAACTTTTAATTCCTCTACTTTTTATCTCCCTCAAGAAGTTATACCAAAGATCAGAGCGACTAAAAAAGACAGCTTTTGGCCTCACAACATCTAAGAATTTCTTTGCGTTTTTTGTGGTGTCGAGTGGTAAATAGGCAATTACATCAGCATATTGATAATCTCTCATTGCATTGTATCCTGACGGTGAATAAAACGTCAAGAGTATTTTCATAGACTCATTTTTCGTTCTTATCCGTTCAAGAACCTCTCGGAAATCCTCAAATTCTCCCAACGATGAACAATGGAACCATAGCCAATTATCCCCAGTGATTTTCTTTTCTAGTTTCGTTTGCCAGTCTTTGCGTCCAACTATCCAATCCTTTGCCTTCTGGTTAACTACTGAACCCATAAAAATAAATATCCAGTAGGATTTAATTGCCAAATTGTAGATCCAGTTCATAATTCAGCCTAATAAATGTGCAAGGTCCTCCACTGTTTCCGCGATATAATTTGGAGATGCACTTTCAATTTCTTGTTGCTCCCCATATCCATATAAAACACCAATTGTTTGAATTTTGGCGTCTTTACCAGCCTCAATATCTTGAACGCGGTCACCTATCATTACCGCGTTTTCGCTTGAGTGAATAATCCTTTTGATCAAATTGCTTTTTTCAAATCGGGCAGTGGACTCCTCGTACCCTAATACCTGTTTAAAAAGGTGACTAAGGTCGTGATGCTCAATAAGTGTCTTGGCGATTGCTGTAGGTTTCGCGGTAACAATGTAGAGCTCACTAGAATCAGCTAAATTCGTCAATAATTCCCGTATCCCACTATAGATCTCACTTTCGTAAACTCCATTGGAATTGTAGTATGCTTTGAAGTGTTTTATCGCTAGCTCTATTTTTTCTTTATCCTCACCAAAGTAGAATTGACCAAGGGAATCCTTTAAGGGTATTCCAATCATTCTCTCAATATCATGGCGCTCAACATTTTCAATTCCCAACTTTTCCAGAGCGAAAATAATCCCGTTTTTTATTCCTGGATAAGAATCACTTATGGTGCCATCAAGATCGAAAAAAATTGAGGAATGGGTTCTTTTCATACAGGCGATTAGGATTAGTTTTTACTGCAAGGTATTAAAATGACATGGCCCATACAATTCTGATTGAACTTAAATGATTACTCGATATTTACTATCTTAAATCTCAAAAAGCACTATGATCTAATGGAGGAAACAGCATCAATCTTAACTGTTCGAGAAATTGAGTTCAAAGATATTGAGCTCATCGCCGATTATTGGTTGAAATCCGATCCTGATTTTTTGGTGATGATGGGCGTTGATTTATCTGAAGTTCCATCAAGAGAACAAATTACAGAAATGCTGACAGCTCAAATTGACACTCCTTTAGCTAAAAAAAGCAGTTACGCACTCATTTGGGAATTGAATAGAGAACAAATCGGGCATACGAATGTCAATAATATAGCCTATGGCGTTGAGGCTACATTGCATCTGCATCTTTGGAATAGTGATAATAGACAAAGGGGTATGGGAGCGGACTTGGTGCAGAAATCAATCCCAGTCTTTTTTGAAAATTTGAAACTCGGAAAACTAATTTGTGAGCCTTATTCTCTCAATGCTGCGCCAAATAAGACCTTAGAAAAAGTGGGGTTTGAATTCATTAAAAAATATACTACGAAGCCGGGCACGCTCAACTTCGAGCAAGAAGTGAATCGTTGGGAAATGACTCTTTAAGCACTCGCTTGATCGATAATTTGAGGTTTTTCGTCGGCAAACATCATCCGCAAACTCCAGTAAATGAAATTCAGTAGAACTCCTAAACCAAGGGTCATTCCCCATGTTCTATAATGGCGCATAGGATGAATAAATCGATCGGCAATTTCAGATAGGATTGTTCCTGGTTGGTTAAATACATCCCAACTATTGAAACGCAAGTAACGACCGAGGTAAATCCCGAATGCAGTGATGAAAATGAGCACCACGGATAAAATCACAACAGTTAATTGACTTTTATTCTTGAATAGAATGCGTTCGATATCGTACAGACTAATAAAGCCAGCAATGAGTCCTGTCCATGCATAACTCAAAATTAAGATCAAATCGAACCACATTGGAGCATTGCTTCCCTTGTGAAGGTGAAACATGTCCGTCAGAATATAGGGTGCATTTGGGAAGAATAAGAGCCATGAAAACAGCACGCCAATCTTGACCCATCTTTTCTCAGCAAATTCTCCTCCAAGTGCCAACAATGATGTAAACAGGAGCGGAAGGAATGCTAAAAAGAGATTCCAATTGAGGAAGAAATAATTAATTCCTCCAGTAAATGCAATTCTGATTCCAAACAAGGCAATGCAGAACGATGCCATGATTGCCAAAAGCATGAGTTGTTTTTTTCGAGTAGCTGTCATCAACAGATTACGCGGAAACATTCCCAATATTGTGACGATCTCGGGCTTTAACAAAATTTAGGATCGAAATGTACTTCTCCTTAGTGCCTTAGTTCCGAGCCACCATCTTAATCTCAAGTTTGAAACCACCTTCGGTCAATCCATCAGCCCCAACAATTCCAATGACGACACGATATGGATTCGCAATTGCATTCAAGGAAACAGTTCTCGTATGATCTTGGGTTTTTCCTCTCTTTTTGTAGTCCCATTTATGCTCTGCTTCACACGACACACAGCTTGAAAGTTCAGGTGGAAAGACTGTCGAAGTTGTGCCATCCTGATAGGCATAAATGCTAAAATTGTCGTTTTTGTTATCGGGAATCACAGTAATCTCCATGATTGCATGATCCGGAATTTGAGTCGTGTAGAAAACGTGATTTCCAGTGAATTTTAAGTTTTGCGTTCCTGGAAAGCAAGCCACACTGCTATAGGAAGCAAATGATAGATCGTGAATTTTACATCCATCCTTTAAATCTCCAGTGTAGGATGTAGTTTTTCCTTTTTCAGCGGTAACAGAATAAATCGTCAAGGCTTTCTGCTCTTCTGTATTCAGCACTCTCGATACAAGGTCAATTTCCAACGTGTACTCTCCCACTACTGACGGGTTTGCTCCAACAACACCAATAAATATATTGTACGAATTTGTAGTGGAATTAAATCGAATCGATCGGGTATGATCTTGGGTTTTTCCGCGCTTTTTATAATCCCATTTGTGATCGGCTTCACAGGATACACACGAAGGCAAATTTGGTGGAGTTCTGAAATTTGTAGTGCCCACTTGGTACCCATATAAGCTAAAATCAGCATTCTTGTCTTTTGGGATCACAGTTATTGTCACCTCTGAATACTCAGGAATATCGAATTGATGTAAAACATGATTCCCTCGAAATTTTGCATTTTGTGTTCCCGGAAAACATGCATTTGAGCCAGAAGATGCCCAACTCAAATCTTCCATGATTTCACCATTGGAAAGATTACCTGTGTAACTCGTTATTTCATTTGGAACTGCGTCAATACCCTGAACGTTATCCGGAATCTGAGCATTCGAAGTTAATGTAGAAAGAGCACAAATTAAGAATGCGCTGAATTTAATTGATTTCATACTGGTTGACTTAGTTAATTGACAACCAATATAGTAAAGAATCGCTAGATTAAGGTATTCTAGAGGAAATGGATTGTCGATCTCGATACACGCGCAAAAAAGCGCGCACTCGATCTGACAAGTTTCGATTGTTCGAACGCTTCAGCATAGGCACTCAGTGAAGGACATTGTGTTTATCTTAGAACGCAAAAATTGAAGTGAGATCAAATCCAAGAATAAGAGCTAACCGCTAAACATTTATTAACTTAGATTCTTGGTAACTACTTAAGCAATCAACATTAGACCACTTCACTTTCATCACCATGGAAAATACATCAACAACTGCGTTAACTATTGAATCACAAGACAAGAGATCAGGGAAATTTCAACTTCTCCTTTTATTTATAATCTTAAACTCCTTCGTTTATGGCCAATTCACTGTAGCTCCCAAGCTAACCTATAAATTGACCACTGGGAAATTTAAGGAAGAAAATCTGGAAAAGCTTAAAAGTACAACGACGATTGTTGTTTATGGTAATAAAGAGAAGGAGAGTCTTGATTCAATTAAACTCTATTTGCAAGCTGCATGGCATTTAACGAAGCTTGAATTTGTCTCAGTGGATGATTTTGATGCAGCTAATTATGACGGTACTTATTCATTCTTAACAATACGAAGCGCTGCTTTTGAGAAAAGTAGTTCAGACCCGATGGATACAATGACATCAAAGTATGTGCGCGTAGGACTTGATTTATGGATGAATGATGGTGATACTCAGCTGTTCTTTGGTAGAATGATTTTATTTCCTACACACTCTACATGGTCCGCTCTATATTCAAAAAGAAAAAAAGAAACCCTTGAATACTGTTACGGTAAAGCAGATTTTAACCTTTGGTCACCAGGTTACATTAAATCTTTTTTACAAGTGTTAGAGGTCAAACTCAATGCCAGAGAAGAAATATCGATATTTAAGAGTGAAAAGTACGCGGATATCTCCTCGTTAACTAACGATACACTCTATGTCCCTGATTTTGTTCGAACAAAATATAATAGAACACTGAAAGGTTTGAACATTGACGAGAGGAGTGTTGACGAGTTGAGTGGGACTTATAAATATCCTATTAAATTTATTTCTAAATCAGAAATGTCTGACTTGATCCTGAGCAGTAAGACATCATTCATGTATTTGATTTATGCCATAAGTTCATCGGATAAATTCGTGAGTATCATTGATGGACAAACAGGGGAACTAATGGATGCTAATTACACCAAAGGAACTAATTTTATGAGGAGTGATTTAACGAGAATCTCGAAAAGAATAAAGAGTGATGCAAAAAAGTTAAAGAAGAAGGCCAAGTAGCCTCACTTATTGCTGAAACTATAACAAAGAGAATTACACACTCCTCGCATTGCGCATCTCTGCCAGTTCACAGACAAGAATCTGACATAATTCGATTGTCCGAACGCTTGCGCCGTGTCCGAAAAGCTACGCTTTTCTAATCCTCCCCGATCAATTCGAGCGTTTCCTTAGCGGCAGCTTGTTCAGCTTTCTTTTTGGATGATCCTGTTCCACGTCCATATTCTACATCATTGATGATCACCATCACGACATAGACCCATTCTGTGCCATCATTTTGTTCTTCGAGCACTTGAAAGACGATAGGTAATCTGTTTTTCTGGCTCCAGATAAAGAGTTTCGACTTAAAGTCAATTTCTTCTTGCAGGATTTGGTTGAGATTGACGTATTTCTGGAAGACATGGTTATTGATGCTATTTCGTACTCCTTCATAGCCACCATCAAGATAGATTGCACCAATAAGTGCTTCGAAGGCATTCCCTTCAATCGTTTCCAACTTGATAGTTCGGTTTCGATTGTAACGAAGTACACGCTGGATTTCCATCTCATGACCGATCATCCCAAGCGTATTTCTGCTCACAATTTTCGACTTTATCTTCGTAAGATAACCTTCATCCTCTTCAGGATATCGTTGATATAAGAAATCAGCAATTACAGAATCTAAAATGGCATCACCCAAAAATTCGAGGCGTTCATTAGAAACTTCGCCTTCAGTACTATTGGAAATAGATTTATGTGTTAATGCCTTTTCAAAGATGGAAATGTCTTTGACGTCATATCCAAAACGCAAAAATATGAATTTCGAAATTTCGAGATTCTCAACAGGTTTTTTTCGGGTGAAAAGGTCGAAAAATCCGATACTATTCTTCCATTTTTTTGACAATGACACTTGTATTGTGTCCTCCAAAACCAAAGGTGTTCGATAAAGCGATATTCACTTTTCTCTTCTGTGGTTTGTCGAAAGTGAAGTTCAACTTATTGTCGAGTTCAGGATCGTCAGTGAAATGATTAATCGTCGGAGGGATAATATCATTTTTCACAGCCAAGATGCATGCAATAGCCTCAATAGCGCCAGCAGCACCTAATAAGTGACCAGTCATTGACTTGGTAGAACTGATGTTCAGATCATACGCGTGATCTTTAAAGACATTCTTGATGGCCTTTACTTCAGCAATATCTCCCAAAGGTGTAGATGTTCCATGAACATTTACATAATCTACTTGAGTTGGATCGATTTCGGCGTCCTCTAAAGCAGCTAGCATTGTGTTTTTCGCACCCAATCCATCAGGATGTGGAGCAGTCATGTGATACGCGTCTCCCGACATCCCACCACCAATAACTTCAGCGTAAATTTTTGCTCCACGCTTTTTAGCGTGCTCATATTCTTCAAGGATTAAGGCACCGGCGCCTTCTCCAAGAACAAATCCATCACGGTCTAAATCAAAAGGTCGAGATGCCGTTTCAGGTGAGTCATTTCTTGTTGATAATGCTCTAAGTGCATTAAATCCTCCCATTCCCATCTCATTCACACATGCCTCAGATCCACCAGTCACAATCGCATCTGCTTTTGCAAGTCGAATGTAATTAAAGGCATCAATGATCGCATTTGT
>JBLHON010000169.1:0-7981 GCA_047621865.1 Crocinitomicaceae bacterium
TGAGGAATTCAAGCAACTAAGAATCAATAATGAGAAGGTTCTAATTACAGTCTCCAATTTAACAAAATGTCGTACTGAACTTAAGAGCAATTTAGAATGCACCTACGATGATTTTATCAACTGGATTTGGGCCTCTTCAAACTATGTTCCATTCATGAGTCTATTGTGCAAGGATGGTTTTGAATATGCAGATGGGGGATTTGGAATGCACACACCAATTCAAGCTGCTATAAATAATGGCGCCACTTCAATTGATGTAATTGTCTTGGAAAAAGAGCACGTAGATAAAACAGTTGCACATCCAACCAATGCATTCTCTACTTTGATGCAGGTGTTCGAACATATGACAGATCAGATTTACCGGAACGATATTACAATTGGCAATCTCAGAGCTAAAATCAGAGATGTTAAAATTAGATTTTATCACTTGCCACGAGATCTTACATCACTTCCTTTGATTTTTGATCCAGTTGAAATGAAAGAATGGTGGGCAGAGGGATTTGAGTACGCGAAAAAAGAGAATCCCACTCCTACAATTATCCGAAAAGAAGAGTGATGAAGGATTTCTCAATTGAATATAGGCAGAAAGCGATCGATGAATTGAAGTCGAAAAAATTTGACATCGTCATTATTGGTGGTGGAATCACGGGTGCTGGAATTTTACTTGATGCCCAACTTCGTGGACTTTCGTGCTGTATAATTGAAATGCAAGATTTCTCTGAAGGGACATCTTCTCGTTCAACAAAACTCATTCATGGAGGTTTAAGATATCTCAAACAATTCAAGTTTAAGCTAGTCAGAGAAACAGGGAAGGAGCGAAATGTTGTCGCATTTATCGCTCGACATTTGACGCATCCTAAGAAAGTAGTTCTTCCAATCACGAAAGATGGGGGATTCTCCAAATTTCAACTGAAAATGGCATTGTGGATGTATGATCGACTTGCGAATGTTCCAAAATCATTAAGACATCGTAAACTTTCGAAAGCCAGTCTATTGAAATTGTTTCCGAATCTAAGTACCGCTAATCTTTTAGGTGGAATGGAGTACACAGAGTATCAGACGAACGATGCACGATTGACAATTGAGGTGATAAAAAAAGGGGTAGAGCATGGCGGAATCGCGATCAGTAGAATGAAATCAGAGGAGCTGCTTGTAGATAGCAATGGAAAGGCGAGCGGCATTATTGCCCATGATATATTGGGTGATCATAGAATTGAAATTCAAGGAACTGTTGTGATTAATGCAACTGGACCTTGGTCTGATCGACTTTTTACTGGGGTGGGAAAAACAGAGGGCTTGAAGTTGATTCCCACAAAGGGCATTCACATTGTTTTTGATTCCATTCGATTTCCATTGGCGCACGCAATGTACTTTGACACACCAGATAATCGTATGATTTTCGCAATTCCTGAAGATGGAATGGTCTATGTTGGAACTACTGACACTTTTTATATGGGTGAGATAGAGAGTCCAGATCTCACATTGCAGGATGTCAAGTACCTAATTCAGGCTTGTAACGTACGATTTCCTGACCTTAATCTAGAACAGCATGATCTGAAGGGTGCTTGGTCTGGAATTCGTCCACTGATTGCCCAAGAAAGTAAGAAGCCTTCTGAAATCTCACGGAAATTCGAAATATTTGAAGCTGAAACAGGCTTATTAACGATTGCAGGAGGGAAATTAACTGGTTATCGGAAAATGGCAGAGAAAATTGTAAATCTTGCTATTGACAATTCCTTCGAAGAAATGAAGCTAGCTGATTGCTCTACAGATACATGCAAATTGGATGGAAGCCAATACAGATCTACGAAAGAATACCATAAATCTCTTTCTGATTTTGTTTCGAAAGCGATCGCAACAACCAAGTGGACGATTGACGAAGCTGATTGGATTTTTAATCATTTCGGTGATCAATCCTTCGAAATTCTAGTAGTCCAAGTTGAAGTAGAAAACAATCTTCCCTATTACTTGCACCAAACTCTGCTCTTCTCGCTAGCAGTAGAAATAGTGCTCACACCTTTGGATTTCCTCACACGAAGAACAAACCTGATTCATTTTCATTTGGAAATCGCAGTGAAATATTACGCTGATATTGCCGAGATTGTAGCAAGAGTCAATAAGCTTCCCAAGGATTTTATGGATGCAGAAGAAGCACGATTTGTGGCATTGGTTGGAGAAATCGAGGAAATGAGAGGTCTACAAAAATAAATCAGGGTAATCTGTAATAATATTATTCACGCCTAATTCCAACAGACGATCTCGCTCTTTCTTAGAGTTAACTGTCCACGTATTAATTTGCAAATTCTGATCACTTAATTCATTCACGATTTCTTCATTCACGAGTGCATGATAAAGATTATAGTGAGTTGGTTTAAAGTCGAGTAGGGCTAAGTTCTCTTCAATAGTCAACTCATTTTCGACCAAGAGACCAACGTGCGAATACTGCTTGATTCTATTAATTGCATTGAGCAGTTCAGGATCGAAAGACTGGATCAATAACCTTCCATTATAGGGATGAGAATCTAAGAAGTCCACTATTAATCGCGCATAATCATCTGGTTTTGGTTGAAATTTGCTGTACCATTCTGGATCAGATTTAATTTCCAGCAGCATGACATATTCAGGATTTCTATTTTGTTCTAGAAGTGTCATGAACTCCGAAAGCAAAGGCATTTTTGCTGGAATCAATTGTTGAAACGGAAAACGAGAATTTCTTTGTTGACCACAATCATAGCCTAGGATTTCGGAATAATCCATTCGATAAATATTGTGCTCCAACTCATCTGCCATCGAAATTGGCTTGCCATCTGGATCAGCGCACGTTTCATGTTTCATCCATGGTTCATGTGAAATAACCAATTGACGATCTTTACTTGCCACAATATCCAACTCAATACCTTGCAAGGGCATCTCAAGGGCCTTTTCAAATCCTATGAGCGTGTTTTCAGGATAAAGTCCACGTGCTCCCCGATGTCCGTATATATTGGTTTTCATGCTTGTTTTAAGAATTTAAAGATACCAGAAATCGCGAACCTTCTGAGACTTTACGCAAAGACAATTTATTTTAGCTTTTGGTAGCGTATGATTCAGACAAGGGAAATGCAGTTGTGTTTTTTACTGCTTAAATACAAGCTAAATTGTAAGAGAAGTCACGTCCTCAGTAGAGGTGACAGGACGATTGCTTAAAAATACATGCTTAGGGCGGAATTCTACATTCTGAGAATGAAGATACTGTTGTAGGTTTGTATCAGTTAATATGAATCTATAAAACGAGCAATTATGAAACATCTCAATCTTTTTCTTTTCTTTTTGATGACAGCAATTATGTCTACTGCAAATGCACAATGGACTGATAAAGTTTCTGGTACAGCGAATAGTCTATATGATGTTCACTTCCCAGATCAAACTACTGGCTATGTTGCAGGTTATTATGGAACAGTTCTTAAAACTACTGATACAGGAGATACGTGGTCAACACTTGTGTCAACCACAAATGAAGATCTCGAAGCTGTATTTTTTATTACCCCAGACAAAGGCTTTGTGGTTGGTATGAATACCATGTTAGCAACAGTGGATGGTGGTGTAAACTGGACGACAGTCATACTTCCTGTCTCTGATCATTTCTTAGACATTGAATTTATCGATTCTCAACTAGGATTTTGTGTTGGTGCTGGTGGCATCATTCTTAAGACAACAGATGGTGGTGCAAATTGGGTCTTGAAGAATTCGGGGGTGACAAGAAAGTTGTCTAATGTTCAATTTCCTTCTGCTACTGTAGGATATGCCGTTTCAACTGGATACAATTGGAATTTTCTCAAAACAATTGATGGTGGGGAAACATGGATGGATAATGCCATTGGACCAATCGATAATCTCAGCAACATTGAATCTGTATACTTTACAGATGAAAATAATGGCATAATTGGCGGATGGTATCTTGCTGCTCTCATAAAAACCAATGATGGTGGAGGAAGTTGGACGAATGTAGATCCTGGTGGTGCAGGTGCAAATATGTATTCAATTCACTTTCCCTCAGCTCAGGTTGGTTATGGTGTTGGATTGTCAGGAGAAGTTTACAACACTGGTGATGGTGGATCAACCTGGACAATGGAGACGCTTGCAGACAATACTGCATTAACGTCAGTATTTTTCATAAATAATACTACTGGAATTGCTGTTGGAAATTTGGGGAAAATCATTAAAACCTCTAATGCAACAGCTGAGTTACATGAAGATGTTACGAATCTTTCATTCTCAATTTACCCCAATCCTGTTCAAGAGAAACTTCTCATTGATTTAGCAAATCTAGGTAAGTCAGGGGTAGAGACGATTAGTGTTGTCAACATGCTTGGAGAAACGCTTATGGAAGAAGTCGTTAGTACGAACCAGCATACACTTGATTTTTCGACTTTTGAAGCTGGATCCTATTTCGTAATCGTTAGTACTGAAAGTGGCACGAAAACGCAAAAGGTAGTGAAGAATTAGTCCACAGAATAAGCTGTTTTAATCAGTAATTAATTGATAGCTATGTCATTGAAAGATATAGTGTCTGATTTCAGAGTAACCAAAGTCTATCCATGGCGTTTCAACTATGGATGAACTTTGGTTTTTCAGTTGGTTGCAACTGTATCTCATCCATTCGTGTTAAGACGATGTTAATTGTCGGGAAAGCATTGCAAGAAGGGCATTATAAGTACTATATTTTGCGTCTCAGAAAAAATTAGACTCTTATGAAATTTAAAGGATTACTAGCATCACTTTTCGTCTTGATCAGCATCATGGCTAACGCGCAAGATTGGACTACAGACACTTACAAATATGGTGAGTTATACGAAGGGTACATCATCAACGATAAAGGAGTTAAAATGCTAGGGTATATTAAATACCGAAATAGAAATATTAATCAAGAAGAAGTTTATTTCTACCATGAGAATAATCCAAGTACGAAGAAGAAATATTTAGTAAACGACTTACAGGAATTCAAAGTTGGCGACAAAACCTATCGTTGTATTATGTATTCAGGAAACGAATCCATCCAAAAGAAGAAGGCGAATTTATTAATTTCAGACGGCTGCATTAGTAGCTTTCTTTGGTATGATAGAGCTTCGGGCTACAATACCATGAAAAAATTACCAGGCGAATCAGATGAAGCTTTTGGAAATAGAAAATTCCCATCAACTGTTGTGTATTTTAAAACGGGTGACGACATGGCAGTAAGTGAATCCTTTTTTGATGATGATTTCGTTAAGAGAATGTCGACTTATGTAAAGGACAATAAAGAGTTGGCAAAAAAGATTAAGGCTGAAACGAGTGGTTATAAAATCGCAAATGTGGCAGCTATTCTCACAGAGTACAACGAGGGTTGCCAATAATCGAAATATTCGGAGGCAATTTTCGCTAAGACTAATTTTGTTTATTAGAATTCGAACTGATTTCTTTTAAACGTTGTTTTGTCGTTTCCTTCGCGCGTCTTTTCTTCTCCAGCTTCTTCTTCAGGAGTTTCGAATGTAACTTCTTGTTAGTGTTGTTCTTCTGCTTAACCATGGTCAAATATAATAAATCTGATTCTGGTGTACTTGCAGTTAGATTCATGAAATAAAGTGCTTACATGGATACATTCTTCAATTCTGGTTGAGATGATATAAATGATGGATAAGATCTACATTTTACGTGTGTATATTCCCCAGCTTGATGCATTTTCCGAGGGGAAATTTCGTTCTGCCATTGCGTCTTCTTGAGTACCATAATACGCGACTTCCATTTGTGAATAACGCCTGTGAGCGCTAACTACAGGACCAATTCGCATGTATTGTCCAGCATCAACATCCTTACTTATTTTAAGAATCCACTCTTCGTCTGTTTTGTACCATATTTGAAAATTCGCACAGTCTTTCTTTTCGAAGGAAATAAGTGTTGTATCTATATTCATGTCACCACAGATAGCAACATGATTGTTACTCACAGCTTCCCAGTCACCAATTAAAAACAAGGCTTCCTTGTCCGATTCGAAAGAATGAATTTCGTCCTCAGGAGCGTACTTAGGTGTTTCTCCATGGAAAATAATTGCCGTATCACCATTTGCTGCTAGGTCTGAAGCATCACGTTGTTTGCAACTCGAAATCGAGAGAATAATAAGGCTGGAAATTGAGAAGTAATAAATGATTGTAAAGTTCATAATCGTTGCGTTTAGAACTTAAAGATGAATAGAAATCATGGCTTAAAATGGCTGCTTTATTATTCGTAGTTGGTGCTAGAATATTCGTAAATCTATCATTCACTTGGTAATCAAGACTTCATAAAAAACAGCTTTTATTCTTACGTATTTAAGGAGCCTAAGAGTTTGAGAAAATCAAATAATCCCTTAACTTAATGCGTTCAGGAAAAAATTCTGAACGAATAACTTATTTAACCACGAGAAATTATGAGTACAAAAAATTCTGCTGTAATTGTCAATGATAATGGCGCAATTCAAATAATTAATGCTGCTGGAGCTGTTACGGCTCCAGGACCAGATCATACGGCACAGGCTGTTACTGTGTGTCAAGATGGCACGATTTGGATCGTTTCCACTGAAACTTCAACATCTGGAGGGAACTTAATTATGTGCAGCACTGATGATGGTAAGACATTTCAAACACCAGGTGGTAATGAGTATGGTGCAGTTAAAATTGCTGGCCTTTTGGATGGTACATGCTGGTACCTTGATGGTGATCACGCACTTCATCTTGTAACTCAGGCTGGAGTTTCAACACCAATTGAGTATGAAGGAAAAATAATGGATATTAAAACGGATATTCATCAGGTAGGTTGGATCATTTCAACAAATTTCAATCCAGTATTGGAGGGGAATACCATCATGAATAGAGATACAAATTATCCGACATTTAATCCAATTAAAGGTGATCCAGTTGGCGTAAAAATTTCTCCATTTCAGGGATCCACTTGTTTAGCTATTACTCCATCAGGGGCAATTCATTCAATCGTCTATGATGGAACGATCAAGGAGGTTCAAGCTGCAGTAGCAACAGATATTCCCGTAGATATATCTGCAAGTCAAGAAGGTGGAGCAATTTGGATTTTGACTGGGGTAAGAGAGAATAGTGGAGGTCTCCCAGTTTCAGTTTGGGTATATGAAGATGGTAAGGCCCCAGTTTGGACAGTTGTTCCAAATATTCTGGCAATATCTATCGCTGGTGCTGGATGATAATTGTGAATCAAAAAATTAAAAAGTTCCGAAAGGGGCTTTTTTTTTGCTCTTAAGAGTTCAATTCATTCAGAGAAGTTGCTTAATTTTGGAGCATGGGAAAAGTAATTGGTATTGCCGCGCATAATGAATATAAGGGCCCAATGGTTGTCTATGCTTCGGCAAAAGTTTCGTTCGATCAAGGCATTGCAGATGACATTAGAGGTGCAAAGCAAAATAACCGCCAAGTGACGATTCTTAGAAAGGAAGATTGGAGTACAGTCTGCGCTGAAATTGGCTCTAAACTTCATTGGACAACACGAAGAGCGAATATATTGGTTGAAGGAATTGATCTTGAAAATTCGACAGGAAAGCTTTTGAAAATAGGTAGGTTTCACCTTGAAATTACAGGAGAACTTTGGCCATGTGAAAGAATGGATGCAGAAATGCTTGGACTTACTCAGGCACTTACGCCCAATTGGAGAGGTGGTGTTACCTGTCGATTGCTAAGTGAAGGTGTTGTGAACGAAGGAGACGAGGTGAGCTTTTTTGAACGACCGACCGTTCAATGATTGGATTCACGGGAGGAATAATTCAAGATAGCATCAAGGCATTTGAATAGAGTAGCCATAGCAGTATAATTTATATAATTTTCGAGTATATTTAGATTGCTAAACCGTTTAATTACGTTTAGCGACTCGTTATATGCAATGCAGCTGGATAGGTAATACTTGTGCTGTGTTTTGGATGAAATGTGGTTTAGAATAACAATTTGACTTGACCAATACTCTCGGAATC
>JBLHON010000170.1:0-7907 GCA_047621865.1 Crocinitomicaceae bacterium
CACGCTCGGATATTATACGAAGTTTGAAAAAGATGCTACTGTACCAACCTTGATTTTTACACCAACAATAATTAATGATGGGAGACGACTATTCATTTCATCCCAGCGACTGAATTTCTTAACTGCGCATCATGGTGGGCCGTCCAGGATGATCAGCTCAAATGAGAATATTGAATTCCACAGTTTGTTCGACAAGCAAAATGCCGATGATATACGTTTCTCGAGTGTAATGCGATCGAGTGCTACCTTCCCTTTTGTTATGCCAATGGTTAACTTACCAACCACACCACAAATTCAATTGATGGATGCTGGAATTCGAGATAACTTGGGAGGAAAAACCTGTGTCGAGTTCCTTCACGTGATGAGTGGTTGGATTAAAGAAAACACAAGTGGCGTCATCATTTTACAAATTCGCGACACGAAAAAAATGCTTGCAGATCAATCATTCAAGAACCCTACATTTCTTGATCGACTTACCCTACCACTTGGTAATGTTTACAAGAATTTATTGCGCGTTCAGGATTTCGACCATGAAGAATTAATGAAAGTGAGCGCTCAATCCATGGACTTCCCAATTGATTTAGTCTCTTTTAATCTGCGCGAGCATTGGGAAGATCGAATTTCACTTTCATGGCATCTCACCAAGCAAGAAAAGGATAAAATTCAGAAAGCGTTTACAAGTGATGAGAATAAGAATGCATTCAAACAGTTAAAACTGGCACTTTGATTTCCGTATAGCAAGCACCTTTAAATGACTTAGAAATTAACTCTCAATGAATCTTCTTGAATTTTACTTGAGTTATATTTCTCTCAACAATTGTTAACTTCGAAACAAGATTCAGAAACACAAGAGACGAATGATCTATAAACACAGCAATGATTCTAAAATAAAGATGACGCAGTTGATGCTGCCCTCCCACTCCAATTTTAGTGGAAAAATCCATGGTGGCTATGTACTGAATCTAATGGATCAAATTGCATTCGCATGTGCTTCCAAGCATTCCGGTCATTACTGTGTTACTGCGTCCGTCAATAAGGTTGATTTCCTGAACCCTATTGAAGTGGGCGAATTGATTAATCTGAAAGCGAAAGTGAATTTCACTGGACGAACATCCATGCTAGTTGGAGTTAGAGTGGAATCTGAAGATATAAAGACTGGTCTAATTAAGCATTGTAATTCCTCTTACTTTACGATGGTAGCTAAAGATACTGACGGAAACAATGTGCCCGTCCCTGGACTTATCCTTGATTCAGTGGATACAGTAAGGCGTTTTGCGAGAAGCATCAAACGGGTAGAACATGCAAAGATTCATGAGAAAAAATTTGATGAGGCAGACTTCAAGGCAGAAGCATACCTAGAATTACTCGCGACACACAATGCGAAAATCGAACTTCCAGAATAGACAGAAACCTTTTATACGCCATGACTTAAGGAGAAATCCGACGATCACGTGGCATGATTATTGTGAAATGATGAGCAAATGGATGCTATGAAAGCCAGACAATTAAATTACATTCTCATAAGTGTTTGCTTCTTGCTATTCGTTTCCTGTGGTATTTTTGGTCGAGGGCGCTCACTTGGCGATCGAACTGTTAATGGATCTAAAAACATTATCCAGCAATCCATTCCAATGGACTCATTTTATTCAGTTCGAATAAATGACTTTAAAGTAATCTTAGTCCAAGACACGCTCTATGAGATCCGAATTTCTGGAGAGGACAATATTATTCCGGAAATCCACTTTACAAATACAAATGGTATTCTTGAGGCAAATGTGACTGAGGGTGTTCATCTTAGGGTGAAAAGAAAGCCAGAAATATATGTTCATTTCGTTGATATAGATGAACTTTTAGCTGAACAAGCAGAATATCGAACCTTAGGATCCATTACAACGGACAGTTTAATCATCTTATCGAATTCCACTGATTTCAAGTTGGAGCTAGCTGTAGATCGATTAACAGTTGATCTAGCTGGAAATGGCATGACTCGAGGTCGACTTGCAGTAACAGGTAATGCTCGTCAAACTAACGTCCTACTCACAAGAAATGGTGCTTTTGACTCACCTGCATTGACAGGAGAAAATTGTCAAATATCTTATCAGGATGGATCATTCTATCGCATTAAGCTCGATAATTTTGAGGAAACGAATGTGCGCATGCCGTCTAATAGATTGCAAAACATAGGCACAGATCTCCTCAGGCTCTTAGCCTATTAAGACATTCAAAAATTAAACGCTCCCACTTTCTAGAAAGGAGTAATCATCTATTGAATAAAGTCTAAGTGGCCAAATAGTATCCTCGCAATCCATTTGAGAACAGCTGAAAGGATTTTGTAGATCTGTTTTTTTTAACTCCTCGAGTACTTCCTGGCAAAAAACACCCACTTCTTTATTAAAACTTTGAAGATGCCCAGGTTTGACAATAATTAAATCAATTATGTCGCAATTTCCGTCATGAGTAAATTGAAATTGCAAAAAAAGACAATTGACACTACAGTTTTCATATGCATAATCTGGAATCATCGAAAATCATGCCCAAGCTAATATCGATTCTTTCATTTATCAGTTCTATTAAGTCTGACTACTTAGCCTAAGCTATTCGTTTTTTTCAAGGATGCCGAAGTGATTTCCCTTGTAATAAAAACAGAAATTCTTCATCTCCAATTGAATTTCTTCATCAGTGGTGAACTCCTTTTTCAACGAAACATTCCGAATCTTCATTACTATCGGTTTTTCAGACATATGGCCTTTAATTGACCATTTATCAAGAAGAATTCCGTCTTTGTACCTGCCGTATTCTACTATTGGTTCCCGTCCATACTGTAGAACATTTAGAATATGCACCCCTTCTAAAGTGTCACCATAAATAAATCTTGTTGAGTACACTACAAGGGAAGAGTCTAGATATGTTTTCTTAATAGACAACCATTTTCTATCAAGATAATTATTGAATTCTTCAGATCTTAACTTGCCAGATGGATAAAATGAACTGGTGTAATAACTTGGCATGTAATTCACCTCCCATTCCCCCTGGAATGGGGTGTAATGAGAAATTATTGTTCTGCAAGCAATTGTTCCGTTTTGATGATATGAAATTAACGAATCAGTCCTCAGAGAATCGTTCAGAAAGTAGGCCCATTTTGATTGGCCATTGGCATATTTTTTATCCCAAATACTGGCTGTATCCACATCCTTAGTTTCAGGAAAATTGTAGATCCTCAGAGAAATGTCTTCAGCCTCTTTATGGCAGAACTCAATTGGAACTTGACAAAAAATGAAACTGTTAGAGATAATAAATAATGCGGCAATTATTGATTGGAACATTCTTCCTATTTACCCTATAATGTCATAAAAGTGCAATTGTAACACCTTCTTGACATTAACTCATTTAGTGCGCAAAAAAAACGTCTCAACTTGACTGAATCACAGGATGATTCGCAAATTGAGACGTTTTAAATCTAGTTTTCATTTAGGAACAGTTCATTCCATCAAATGAATCTTATTTCGCTTTTAAGTCTGAAAGATCTTTTAGAATAACTACTCGATCGCATTTTACACCTACTGGCAATGGCGCCCGAGATGGTTGCATATTGAATTGAATTCGTCTTCCATCTACATGAGAAGCTTTTGGTAAGTTCACTCCATGAACTTTGTTGTTAGCTGCAAGTCCGTCAATGATGATGATAGCAACTCCATTTCTCATCTTAACTACTCCAGTGTACTGAATTTTTCTCGTCTGAGGTGCATTTGGAGCCACATCTTTCTTCAAGTAAGATGTTGGAGCCATACGTTGTATCATTTCAGGTGCGAATTTATCTTGGTGTCTTTTGCCGCTATCTTGCGAAAAAATTGCTGGGGCTGCAATCAACATTAATCCGAGTATCAAATTTTTCATACTAATCTATTTTATGGGTTCGTTATATCTAAAACGAATACCATGCCAAAAGTTATTATAACCAAAAAGGAGTCCCGATTACTCGGAACCCCTTTTCGTTTTAACCTGTAATTGTTAATAATTGATCCGTGATAGTATAAACGATAATCATGCCAAAAGGTTTCAATTTATTTTCAACTAAAATCGGGGAATTAACAAATTAGCATGAAAAAGTTTTTTTACACCCCTAAAAATCAACATTAAATCGTTATATTTTTGTAACACGTGAGAGATAATAAATCCATAGAAGCCCTAGTTCGTTTAATCGAAGATCCAGACGAAACAATATTCGAGCATGTTCGCGACGAAATAATCAGTTGCGGAAGTGCTGCAATCCCCTTCCTTGAATCTTCATGGGAGGCAGAAGATTTTGGTTTAATTTTCCAAGCTAGAATTGAAGATTTAATTCATGACATTCAATTTTCAGAAATCGAAACGGATCTCACGAATTGGATTAAGTCACCAACAAAGGACCTTTTGGCTGGCGCCTTGATCATTAGTCGCTATCAATACCCGAATCTAGACGAGAATGTAGTTCGCGGGAAAATTCAAGAAATTCGCAAGGATATTTGGCTTGAATTAAGTGACGATCAAACTGCTTACGAGAAAGTTCGAATTTTCAACAAGGTATTTTATGGCAAACACGGATTTAGTGGGAATTCGAAGGAATATCACTCTCCACTCAATTCATGTATCAATACTGTTCTCGAAATTAAGAAGGGGAATCCACTCAGTTTATGCGTGCTCTATTCTATAATTGCGCAATCATTGGATATGCCGATTTATGGAATCAATCTTCCGAATCATTTTGTTCTCACCTATTTGGACGAGAATAATATCAATGCACATATCAATCCTGACAACAAATACGGGAGCCTATTTTACATCAATGCGTTTTCGAGAGGTGGTATTTTCGATGATTTGGAAATCAAGGCATTCTTGAAAGGGTTGAATAAAGATGATAGTCGTGAATATTACGAACCCTGCTCTAACTCTTCTATTCTCTCGAGAATGTTGACGAACCTCATCAATTCTTTTCAACAAGTAGGAAACCTTGAAAAAGTAAATGAATTGCTTAAATTACGTGAACTATTTGATCTGAACCTCTAGGTCAAAATTCTTCAATTCCTTGAATAACTCATTGGTAAGATCCACCTTAAGCGATTTGGATGGCAAATGAACTTCTACAGCATCCAGTGGATCAAAGACTGTAAAACGAACTGGAATTGTTCCTGTATTCTGATCAAAAATCCGCGTAAGATCTGTAATCATGATTTGATCCAATGCTTTGGTAGATACCTTGAGGTGTAAGCTATTTGCCCGCGCCTCTTTTAAGTTGGACAATAAATCAATCGAGTGGATCGAAAATTCAAGTTCAGATCGTCTCTGAGGAATTTCGATACGTCCTTTTACAGACACAAATGTTCCAGGATTCAAAAAGTGCTTGTATTTCAAATAGTTTTCACGCCACAAGAAAATCTTATAGGAGTCATTGTAATCCTCTATGGTAATTGTTCCAAAAGGGTCTCCCTTGCGCGTAAAACGATGTTCAGCGTCAGAAATAATTGCGGCAATCAACAAATCTTTCCCACGATGAGCCTCCAAGTTATTCAACATGTTCACTTCACCTGAACAGAACGATGTAATTTCCATCTTGAAATCGTCTAATGGATGGCCAGAGATAAAAATCCCAATCACTTCTTTCTCCTTGTTCAAGGCATAGATATTCCCCCACTCTTCAGAAGCAGGAATTGATGGTTCAGGTAATTTCTCTCCTGACTCACCATCAAAGAGTGATCCTTGCGACGAGTTTTCACTATCCTGATATCCAGATCCAAAACGAACCAAATTTTCAAGGAATGTTCGCCCATTCGTATCTTCTTTAAAATACTGTGCACGATGAACACTTTTGAAGGAATCAAATCCACCACCATACACAAGACTTTCAAATGCCTTCTTATTACAAACGCGTAAATTGATACGTTTGGCAAGATCAAAAATCGACAGGAAGTGCCCCTTTTCATTGCGTTCGTCAATAATTGCTTGAACGGGAGAAGAACCCAATCCCTTAATCGCGCCCAAACCAAAGCGAATCGCGCCAGCTTTGTTCACGGTAAAATGATAGTTGGATTCATTAATATCTGGTCCAAGTACAAGCACCCCCATCCTACGGCATTCTTCCATAAAGAAAGAAACTTGCTTGATGTCATTCATGTTATTACTCAGCACAGATGCCATGTACTCTGCGGGATAATTTGCCTTCAGGTATGCTGTCTGGTAGGCAATCCATGCGTAACAGGTTGAATGCGACTTATTAAAAGCATAGGAGGCAAATGCTTCCCAATCCTTCCAAATTTTCTCCAAAGGCTCAGCAGCATGCCCATTTTCACCTCCTCGCTCGATGAATGTTGGCTTCATCTTATCGAGAATGTACTTTTGCTTCTTCCCCATTGCTTTACGCAAGGTATCAGCCTCACCTTTCGTAAAACCTGCCAATTTTTGCGAGAGCAGCATTACTTGCTCCTGATAGACAGTAATTCCGTAGGTTTCCTTTAAATACTCTTCACAGGCATCCAAATCGTACTCGATCTCTTCATCCCCATGTTTTCTTCGAATAAACGAAGGAATATATTCCAATGGCCCTGGTCTGTAAAGGGCGTTCATTGCAATCAAATCGGCAAATACAGTTGGCTTCAATTCCCGCATGTACTTCTGCATTCCAGCAGATTCATATTGGAAGATTCCTACTGTTTCACCTTTCTGGAAGAGCTCATAAGTTGCTTCATTGTCGATTGGAAACAGATCAGGATCGAGTTCTTCACCTTTCGTTTCACGCACATTATTTACAGCATGCTTGATCAGTGTCAAGGTCTTCAATCCGAGGAAGTCCATCTTAAGCAATCCAGCTTCTTCAGCGACCGAGTTGTCATATTGCGTGCAATACATCTCAGAATCCTTGGCAAGTGCAACGGGTACAAAGTTCGTTATATCGTCTGGCGTAATGATCACACCACAGGCATGAATACCAGTGTTACGTACAGTCCCTTCTACTTCACGCGCGCGATTTAGCACTTGAGCAGAAAGATCAGAGCCCTTGGAGATCGACTTAAGTTCGTTCGCACGATTAATATCCTCCAGATTATTTTTAAGCTTGTCGCGAAGATCACTATCAGATAAATTAAAAATCTTACCGAGTGAAATATCTGGCACCAGTTTCGAAATTCGATCTGCATCACCCAATGGAAGATCCATTACTCTAGCAGCATCACGAATTGCAGATTTCGCAGCCATGGTTCCATAGGTAATTATCTGTGCGACCTGACTTGAGCCATACTTATCAATTACCCATTGGATCACTCGCCCTCTCCCTTCATCGTCAAAATCAATATCAATATCGGGCATTGACACACGATCAGGATTCAAGAAACGCTCAAAAAGCAAATCGTATGCAATGGGATCAACATTAGTGATCTTTGTACAGTATGCCACGGCAGATCCAGCAGCAGATCCACGACCAGGTCCAACTGAAACTCCCATATCTCTGGCGGCGTGACAAAAATCCTGTACAATTAAGAAATAGCCCGGATAGCCCGTTTTTTCAATTGTTGCCAATTCAAAATCCAAGCGTTCACGAATCTCCTCTGTTATTTCATCATAACGAAGCTCTGCACCTTCGTAGGTAAGATGTCGCAAGTAATTGTTTTCACCTCGTTTGCCTCCGTCTTTATCATCTTCTGGATCAAGAAACTCCTCCGGAATATCGAACGCTGGCAGCAATACTTCACTCGCCAAAGGATAATGGACACATTTATTTATTATTTCATCAATGGACTCAATGGATTCTGGAAGATCGAGAAACAACTCCTTCATTTCATCCTGTGACTTGAAATAGTACTCCTGATTATCTAATCCAAATCTAAATCCACGACCTCTCCCCTTAGGAGTTGAGACCAGTTCATTATCCTTGACACAGA
>JBLHON010000171.1:0-7809 GCA_047621865.1 Crocinitomicaceae bacterium
CAACCAATACTGAATTTGGAGACATCACAAAAATCAATTTTTATCTTGGAACGGAAACTGGTGAATACAAGAGAAACGTTTCATTTGCCGTCAATGATGGTCCAGCATCCTTGAGTTTTCAGTTGAGTGAACTCTTAGATTCAATCTTAGGCGTTGGCAATACTCCTATAAATGCATACATGTATCTACGAGCTGAATTGGAGTCTGAAGTTGATTATACAGGATTAGAAGCAGAATACAGAGCATCTTATGACATCTTCCACTCGATTACGAATCCAATATGGTTCAATCAATATTTTGATGATGCAGGGATAAATGAATCTGCTCAAAATTTCGTGCATTCTTATCCAAATCCTGTCGAGGATGAAATTCATTTTGCGTTCGAAACTCAAGCAAGTTATGAGATTAAGATCCACGATCAAGCGGGTAGGATCATCAAAACTCAGAAGGGAATTGACAAAATCGTGGCTATGAATTTATCGGCCTTGGCAAGTGGTATTTATTACGCTAAAATGATCGTTGGAAATAAGAATTTCCTCGTGAAATTCGTGAAACAATAATGTCATCATTCAAGTTCGATAATAGCTTGACATAACTAATTACAACTCTATCAGGCGTCCCTGCTTTTCATAAGGAAAGATCTCATTATATTTCAAGACTGTATGCATACTTACTCGTCTATTGATGTGTTTACGTTCCAATTTACTTGGATGATCAATGCCTGCCGCGGCAATCATTTCACTAAAACTGCCGAGCGTTTCGCGGTGAAAATTGGCGACTGTTCTTGCTTTATCGTCTACGTCCAAGCCCTTCATGAGCTCTTTGTTCTGAGTAGACACACCTACAGGACATGAATTGCTATTGCATTGAAGGGTTCGAAACATTCGATTTATTGGTGCTCCTTCCGTATCTGTTTCGACAAAATATTGCATTATTTCTGGGCGAATTTTCTCGAGCATATATCTTGCTCTTCCAATTACTGGGAAGTTCCGTTTTATCCCGTGTTTTTTTTGGGTAATGTCCAGAACACCCATTATTATAAGTGGGCCAATGACTATTAGGCTCCATAAAATCGGAAGCCAAAAAATCGATGCAACCCCAATGGCGGATAAAATGATAATGCTGATGACGATAAAAATTCCCCGTGCCTTCATATTGATGTAGATTCGTTTTCTCTGCTTGCTAATTTAACAGTTGTGTTCTATTCTATAGTATCTCTATTTGTAAAAACATGACAAACTTTATGTTAAAATCTTCAATTACTATTAATTGAGCTGACTCATCTGTTAATATATCAAAGAAATAAGAGCATTCAAAAAAGGTCAACTCAATCGTAAGAATTCAAAGCTATCAAGCCCCAGCTTAACAACTGATTTTACTCATAGTATCACCAATAGTTGTGCCGTACCTTAGCGTTAAACAATTTATCTATATGGGACAATTAATTGAGATTAATCAAGGAGAAGTAGCAGTGAAATTTACTTCTCCAACTAAGGGAAAAATAACTTTTGCAGAGCTAGGATTGACTGATGAACAATTGGTGTTGGATGGCGGATTTCTTCGTTTAAGATTCGATCTAGAAGGAATAGGAGCACATGATTATTTTGCAGTTCCAACGGTAGAAGTAGCCTACAAAGAGAATTGCGCAGAAACACTCTGGCTGTGCGAATTTAATGGTGAGACGATCGTAGACAAGAAAGATCATCATGGGCATTCAACAGTAGTGCTGCTAAAGAGAACCAAATTAGAAAACCTCGAACATCGACATGAAAACAAACTTATAATTCATGCTGAGTTTCCAGAGGCAGTTCATTTAGTGGCTTCAGAATCTTACATTAATTTTTTCAAATAAACGATGTCAACTCTCCTCGGAATGGTATTTCGAGGAGAGTTAACTTAATCATGGACATTATTATACCCATCAATAAGATCTGAAGTCTTCTTATTAGCGTTTAGACACGTATATATTGACTGAAAAACTACTGAAATACTCTTGTGTTTAACGACTAAGTAACTTAATTTCATTAAGTTAATACAAACAGTCTTATGAAAAATCTACTAGTGATTATTTTCATCTTGAGTTCTGTGAACGCTATGTCGCAATATTGCAGGGCAATTCATTCAATCGAAAATTCTGGAACCCTTAATCACAGAGGAACGGGGATAACCGAATTGAACAACCAAACGTATTTCGTGACGCTTGCCACTTCTATGGAAGATACACTCCAGTTTACTGTTTCATCTGTAGATTCTCGAGGTGAAACCTCCAATTACACGCATTCTGAAGTTTTGGGCATTACTGGTCTTCGCTATGCTATTTCAGGAATAGCTGCAAATGGAGATGATTTAATTGTCGTTGTGATCGCAGAAAGTCTGGGATCGGCATCGCTTACTTATATTCGCTATAACGCGTTCAGTGGCTCAATAATCGAAACGAATACACTACCAACAGCATATAATAAGGGCTATGTACGCTCGCGTCAAAAAGGAGACAGTGTGATCACTTATATGGCACATCCATCAGGCACGAGTAGGATCGCCACGAATTTAAGTGGAGCGTTTGTTCCTACCAATGTCGACTATACAAGTACAATGATGTATAATGGTGGAGGGATGTCTACAGGTCAGAGAAAGAGCGAACTCATCATATCAGATTCTGGAATTGAATATGTGGCAATCAACTATACTATTGTTAAACGAAGTACAACTGGGATCTATCAGGAAATGGCGCTCCCAGGTTTTTTAAGCAATAATGGTTTCACGATGAACTTGAACAATCTGGACGAATTACTTGTCATAAGCGGGCAAAATTTTTATCTATTCAATACTTCATTTGCCATCATTAATCAAGGAGTGCTGAGCTTCTCCACTGGTTCTCCTACCCGATTCGCAGAATTGTATTTTAGAAGCGGAAATTGGTGTTTATTCTATCGAGCCAGTGCCCCGAACACATCAACAAAAGCTGTACTAAATAACAACATTGACAGTGTTTCAGAATTTCCTTTGAGCGGAGGAAGGGTAAGCCCCTATGATCAGTTCGAGACCACGAACGGAAGATATATAGTTGGGTATCAAGAACACTCAGTTCCTAGAGAATCTGGTGTGATCATAAAAGATGTGGACTTGCAATCGCCTGGTGTTTTTTATGAATCTACACAGCAAATAAATCACAACAAATTACAATTCTATACGGGACATTTGAATTTGCTTTTCAATATGGAGGGAGATATTCACGCTGGCTTCTACATGGAACATGAGGGAGTGAATAAGCCCGTGTTCTATTCAAGTTACACTTCAATTCTTGGTGAAACATCAATGGGCGATACCGCGGGTTTTTTGCCTCAATATTATCCTTCGATGCTCACATATCCAGGCCCCTACACTCCAACGGGTAGCAAATCATATGACACTATGGATAAATACAATCGTGGACTCTATGTTGATAAAGCGATGATAGACAATCACATCGCACAAATCAGCACTTCTAATCCTTCATATGAAATACCAATAGGGATATTAAACTGGCCGGCACATGGTGATGTTTCACTTGGACAGGCACAAGATATAGCGGCATTTTTTGACCAAAACGGAAATCAAATTTATGAACCCGAGTTAGGCGATTATCCTTCTATTTATGGGAATCGCTGCATTTTAAAGACTTATCATCAGGCAGATGGAGCTGAATTAGCGGGTCTTGCCGATCTAAATTTAGAATGCTTGGAATACATCTATGTCTACAATTGTGATTCTAACGAAGCACTAATGAATACTGTTTTTGTGAATCAACAGTATCCGATTTACAATAGTACTTTGGATACTGCATATATAGGTGCCAGAGTTGATTTTGAAGTTGGAAATTATTTAGACGACTTTGTCGGGACCTTTGTTGATCTCGGGATGACATATGCCTATAACGCGGATCTTTATGATGAAGATTTATCAGGTATATATGGAGGTATTGGATTCCATGAGCATCCTCCAGCTTCAGGTGTTCTCTTTTTGAAAGGAGCTAAAGCGGAACTGGATGGTGTAGATAATTTAGCAGGCATTGCAGCAGACCAATCCATCAATGGTTTTGGTTTTGGTGCTGGTAGTGTAGACAATGAATATTTTGGTTTGACATCATCCTATAGCACATTGGGAACTGCTGGGATGAGTGATGAGCAATTTTACAATTGGTTACAAGGCAAAGAAGCTGCAGGAAATTATCCGCAAGTTAATAGTGTAGATGTTCGTCATGCCTACTTCGGGAATTCTGCCCCCCTTTTTTATGCTGCCTGGGGACAAGATCACGGTAATAATCATTCCGAAATAACAGCAGGAAATTCACCAGGTGATCAAAAGCTAATTGGATCTACAGGGACAATAAATTTAGATTCATCAAATCCAAGTGCTAATTCCACGGAATTGCTAACAGCATATATTGTTGCAATTGATTCTATCCTTCTTCCTACAGACCCAGGTGGTGATCCAGTTAAGAAATTGTATCAACTAGGTCAGACAATAAAAAACATTCATCTTGGAGACTCCCTAGCCTGCGGAACATTCTTTGAGTTTTACACTTCACCTGTTCCATTAACCTTGGATGTAGAAGAATTGGCACTAGAGATTGAAATCTATCCAAACCCGACTCAGAAAGCATTGAATGTTGTATCATCTGAAGTAATTAACTCGCTTGTGCTCATGGACGCTAGTGGACGAGTAGTGTATCGATCGTATCCAAATTCAAATACTGTAGAATTGAACGTTTCAAAATTCCTAAATGGAATGTACTTTATGCAGATAAGTACCAATCATGGAACAATTAGCAAGAAGATTGTAAAGTAGTGATCACCAAAATTTGCGCTCACATCTCTTTCACGCGTTTTTGAGATGTATGGCTAGATCCGATTATTGTTGGATAAAAAGACACGATTCTATCTAATTCCTAGCCATTGGAGATTGAAATCTTAAAATCGAACTTCACACTTAGGCAAGAGTTTGCGAATTTGGGCTTCATCTTCTTCAGATGTGCGGCCTGCTTCCATATATAATTCTGTTAAATTCGACAGCTTTCCCATAGATTCAGGGAGTTCAGATAGCTCGTTATCACTTAAATAGATGGTCGCCAAACTTTTCAGTTCACCCATTTCTCGTGGGAGAATTTCAAGGTTGTTTGAGCAAGCATTCAGGAAATTTAGTTGCTTCAATTTCCCAATTGACCCAGGAAAAGTGGTGAGTTCATTCCGAGCAAGATCAATGAAGGTTAAACTCTTAAAAGCTCCTATTAAATCAGGCAATTCGGCAAATTTATTCCCTCTAATATTGAGTTTTTCTAGCTTTGAGAGACGCTTCATGGATTCAGGCAAGGCCTTGAGCATGTTATCTTCCAAGATGAGTGTTGTTAGATTAGTAAGATTCCCAAAATTGACAGGAAGACTCCTGAGTTTGTTATCCGAAAGGTTCAGAACTTTCAAGTCTTTCAGTTCACAGATTGCATCTGGGAGTGACACCAAATTATTGTCGTTCAGTTCAAGCCACACTAGATTTTTCAATAAACCAATGGATTCAGGCAATTCTGATATGGGCGGATAAGCAATATCCAACATATAGACTTTATCCGGTGTTTTTAACGCTTCTTCCAAAGACTTGTATACTTTCCCTTTATCGCCACGTCCACCAGCAGGAAGAGAAATTCCACATCCTCTAATAAAGGGTCCTTCAACATATTTCGGAATTTTCCCTTTTGACATCAAATGCTGAACTTCCTTGTAGACTTCTTGAACTGTTTCAAGAGTTACATGATCATGTTTATAGGACAGATTTATGATAGCAAAATTGCCCATAACTGAAATAGACACGTTTTCTATTTCTGCTTTTTTCTTGAAGTATTCTTCAACTGGCGCAGCTACTTCTTCCCGTACCTTACCCACCATCTCAAAATCGTGCAAGAATTCAATCTGAATCCTATTACATGGATCTTCATCATAGGACACATTGGTTGCCAAACTATTGAAAATGTTAGTCAGGAATAAGGCTCCCATCAAGATAATTTTGAACATCTAGAGAATTTATCGACATTCTAAGTTAGGGAAATCATTTTGAACAGATAAGCGTCTTTATTAAGTTTATGATTTAATTAACACGCATAGCTATTCTGCAATAATCAGCTAACAAAGACGTTCTAATATCAGTACTCTTAAATTAATGATTATGAAATTAGTTCTCCTTCTCTCACTCTTCTCGACAATCAGCATCTCAAGTTATAGCCAAGCTGAATTGACTAAAAATGTACCTCCAATTAGCATGCTCCCAAAAGATGGAGAAGTTAAGCAGATTTACGAACTTCCAGTAAGTACAGATTACAGGATCTATAATTCAACCGGGCAACTTGTCCTTGAAAGTACAGGCCAATTTATTGAATACACCAAGTTCAAGAAGGGCGTCTACTTTGTTCGCTTTGAAGGAAAGTCAGAATCTTTTAAGAAAGATTAAATCCAATTATTGAGTTAAAAAAGCTCAGACGATATTCTAAAGGACAATTCTTTATTTCTTCTTACAGCAATTATCTAAGCCTTCATAGGCCACTGGATTTGCTAGAACATCATCAGCATCATATCCCAATTGAGCAATCTCGTCTCTAATTACATCTGGAGTTATTTTTTTCGATTTGTAAGTGACAGAAATCGTCATGCTCTCTTCGTTGTAAATGGCGAGCTTTATCCCCTTCACGTATGTTAACTCTGTCTCCATCAGTTGTCCACAGGTTTCGCACACTTTACAATGATTGCAATAGGTATTTGTTTTGATTTCGATTGTCTGGATCTTGCTCTGCCCATTTGAGTAGAAAACGCTTCCAATCAATAGGAATAATACGATATACTTTTTCATGGTCTTAATTTATTCGGCTATTCAAATATAAGAATCCTGCAACAATTGCACCATTGTTTTCAATTACTTAGATGGAACGAGACAACTCTCGGAATAGTCACGTTTAGATCTTCACTCCAATAACGCAGACATCATCAATCTGTTCTAAATTTCCCTTCCAAGTTTCGAAGACATCATCTAGGTGAATTTTTTGCTCCTCCATTGATTTATCTTGAATAGAAATGAGCAATTCATGGAAAGCTCTCGTCATAAATTTCTTTCCTTTTTCGCCTCCAAATTGATCCACATAGCCGTCAGAGAAAATATAAATTGTATCTCCTTTTTGCAGCTCTACTGTATTGGTTTGAAAATTTACGAGATTATCGAACTTACTAATAGGTTGTTTGTGAACTTTTGTCTCTAACACTTCACCATTTCTGACAATCCAAAGAGGATTATTCGCTCCAGCATAGTGCAACTTATTTCCTTCCAATGAACACAAGGCAATGTCCATACCATCTTTCACGTCATCATCAGACTTCTCAAATTCATGGATCACGATTTCTCTGGTTTTATCGAGAATTTGTCCTGGATCCGTTAATCCAAATTCAAGAACAGAACGATTTAAACCATTATTACAGACAACACTTATCATCGCGCCGGGAACTCCATGTCCTGTGCAATCTGCTGCCGCGAAAAGCACTTTTCCATCTTTATGTTCTAGCCAGTAAAAATCGCCCGCGACAATATCTTTGGGTTTATAGAAAACAAATGAGCCTTTTAAATGCTCTTTTAGCATACTCTCAGAAGGAAGAATTGCATTTTGAATTCGTTTTGCATAGCTGATCGAATCTAAGATCTCCTCATTTTTAAGCTCAACCAATTTATTCCTTTCTTCAATTGTGCGTTTTTGACCTTGTGTTTCCTTCCATCTTCTAAAAAGCATGATTGAAAAAATGA
>JBLHON010000172.1:0-7702 GCA_047621865.1 Crocinitomicaceae bacterium
ATTGGAACCATAAATCGTATGACCATTTGCATGTAATTGATTTGCCCCAGGTTAAAAATGGTAAAGGCGAAAATCCATGCAGCAATAATTGCCAAATCCCAACGAGAGAACCAACGTTTCATTACATAGTATGCAGACCAATAATTGAGCGAACAAATGACGATCCACCAAAGTTGATAGGAAGTCTCTTGAGAGATTCCAAACATTCGCCAAAAGCCATACAAGGGCATTGTACCAAGCATGTTGTCAGAGAGTGCAACAGAATTCTCAAAGGGATACATGAATCCTGCACTCCAAAAATCGGGAGCATTCCCAGCCGACCATTGATAGCCATGCTCAAGTAAGTAATTGATGAATCGTGAATCTCCTAAGTCGCCTGGAAGGAATTCGAAACTTGGTCCTAAAATACGCAAGCAGAAATACCACAAACCAAACAGGTACACGAGTATTGGAAGTACTCGAGCCAAGTAGTTTTGATAAGCTGGTGATATGATGGACTTAAATGTCATTGCTCAAAGATATGCAGCCATTTTTTACCAGCAAATTACTTGGGATATTATCCGTGTAGAGTGATCCAGTGCCCAAGCCTTGAGGAAGTTCATTCTGATATTCTGCAGCTAGTTGACAAATAGCGTTCAATCCAATATTAGATTCAAGAGCTGAGGTCATCCACCATCCAATGTTTCGCTCCTCTGCAAGCTTAATCCATTCTCTGGTTCCTGAAATTCCACCATGGAGACTTGGTTTAAGAATGATGAAGGAAGGCTGAATTTTATCTAGGAGTGCTATTTTTTCTTCAGGAGCGTTTATTCCAATTAGTTCTTCATCCAAAGCAATAGATAGAGGAGAGATGAGACACAATTTTGCCATTATATCCCACTGTCCAGCTTTAATAGGTTGCTCGATCGAGTGAATTCCGATCTTGTGTAGGCTCTCTAATTTAGCGAGAGCTTCATCAGTTTTAAAGGCTCCATTAGCATCAACTCTAAGAGTGATTGAGGGAGAGTGAGATCGAATCATGCGTAAAAGCTCCAGTTCATTCTCAAAATCAATCGCGCCAACTTTCATCTTGATCGTCGAAAATCCCAGTGCAAGTTTTTCCTCAATCTGACTAAGCATGAATGATCTTTCTCCCATCCAGATTAATCCATTGATCAAAATTTCTTGCTCACCACGTGAAAATGAATTGTCAAAGATGACCCCATTCCCTCCATTTTTTAAATCCAATAGGGCTGTCTCCACTCCAAATTTAATGGAAGGCCACTCTGTGAGATCTTCGGTAAGATGTTCACAGACTTGCGCTACTTTTAATTCATAGGATTCAAAATCTGTAAAATCTGGAGAAAGTCCAGGGATTATACTGCATTCACCAGTTCCAATGATCGTTGGGGCTTCTTCATCCCAAACTTCAATGAACCAAGCATGTTTTTCCGTTAAGATTCCACGGCTAGTGCCACTAGGATTCTTAAAATGAAAAGTCTTCTGGTGATAATGCGCTCTCATTTTGGATACTATACTGACTTAAGATAAACCATCATTCCCCATAACGCGACAGATAGAAAGAAGGTTGAAAGCGCTACAATCTTTAATTCAGGGTCAAATTGTGCTGCTTTTGTAATCTTCATCACTTTGCGCACATGAATTAGAAGCATAGCCCCTGGTAACATTGCCCAGTACAAGGTTGGATCCTTGAATTGTCCAACAAACACTGCAAAAGCACTGAGTCCAAGAAGGATTAACAATGCATGATAGAATTTCGCAATGTCTTGGCCCATTTTGACTACAAGCGTATTCTTACCAGATTTTTTATCATTGGCATAATCTCTCATGTTGTTGAGGTTTAGCACTGCTGTACTCAATAATCCAACACATATCGCGAGCGAAATATTTTCATATGCGAACCCTTTGCTATAGAGTGTATAAACGCCGAGGACACTTACAAACCCAAAAAAGATGAAGACCATTAGATCGCCTAATCCATGATAACCATAGGCTTTTTTGCCAATTGTGTAGGTGATAGCAGCAGCAACACAACAAAGAGCGAGAATAGAATAGAGCCAGATCATTGAGTCTGACATTCCTTGAACACCAAAATAAATTAGAAATCCAGCAGAAATTAGACTTAAGACTGAAGTACCAATAACAGCTGTTTTCATTTGTTTAGGAGAAATTATTCCCTTTTGCACCATTCGATCAGGGCCAACACGATTTTTATTATCTGTTCCTTTCACCCCGTCACCAAGATCATTGGCAAGATTTGAAACAATTTGAAAGAGAATTGTTGTTGTTACCGCGAGTGAAAAAATGATTGGGTCCCAGAAATCACCATAATATGCGACTGCTGTTCCCATTATAATTCCCGCTAATGATAACGGGAGCGTTCTGAGACGCATTGCAATAACCCATGCTTTACCTTTTGACATAACACAAATTTAATCGTTTCGCTCAAGAATAAGCAAAGGACGGTTGGAAGTTCATATTTCTTTCTAATTAAATTGTGCACACATAATAAATTTCAATAACTTTGCCCTATGAATGAAGATGTAAAGGAGTCTGAACTATGTAAAATGTTGGGAATTGATTTTCCAATCATTGTCGCACCTATGTTTCTGGTTTCCAATAAAGCAATGATTATCGAGGCGATCAAAGCTGGTGTCACTGGTGCAATTCCAGCGTTAAATTATAGAACAGTTGAGGAACTGCGTACAGTAATTCGCGAGCTTAAAGAAGAAGTTGATGGTCCTTTTGGAATTAATTTAATCGTCAATAAATCAAATTTTCTTTACAAGGAACAATTGAAAGCATGCTGTGAGGAAAAGGTAGATTATATTATTACATCACTTGGTTCTCCTGAGGAAACAATTCGACAAGCTCATGCTGCTGGAGTAAAAGTTTTCTGCGATGTAGTAGATGTCAAATTTGCCAAAAAAGTAGAAGCACTAGGAGCAGATGCAGTTATTGCTGTTAATAAAGAAGCTGGTGGCCATGCTGGACCAATGACCTTCAGGGAATTGATTCCTTTATTGATAAAAGAGTGTTCCATTCCAGTAATATCTGCTGGAGGAGTTGGAAATGGTGCTGAAGCAAAAGAAATGATGGAAATTGGTGCTGCTGGGCTTTCCATGGGAAGTGTTTTCATTGCATCAGATGAAGCTGGGGTATCAAATGAGTATAAACAAGCGTGCGTGGATTATGGTAAAGACGATATTGTTATGACAACGAAATTATCAGGAACGCCTTGTACAGTAATTAATACTCCTTATGTGGAGAAGGTTGGTACGAAACAAAATTGGTTCGAGCGTTTGCTGAACAAGAATAAACGATTGAAGAAATGGTTCAAGGCATTCACATTCATGAAAGGGATGAAACGCTTGAAAAATGCCGCATTTAGCTCTACCTATAAGACAGTTTGGTGTGCAGGTCCATCCATTGAGCACGTCAAATCAATTCGTCCATTAGGAGAAATCGTTCAATCAATTCGCAAAGAATATGAGCAAGCCAGCTAAAGAAGTCACGCTGAAAAAGATGAAATGGATGCTCTTTCTTTTAGGGCTCATGAAAATTCCGATCATTGGATTTATCAAACCACGACTCATCGAATTGAATGACGACAATGCGTCTGTGAAAATTCGGTTGCGCCGTCGAACTAAAAATCACTTAAAATCAATGTACTTTGGAGCTTTGGCTGTTGGTGCAGATGTTTCCGCTGGATTGCATGCATTCTACTTTGCAGGTCAGATGGGTAAAAAAGTTTCGTTTGCATTTAAAGGAATGCAGGCAGAGTTTCTCATGCGCGCAGAATCTGATGTTGTTTTCTCAAGTGTTGATGGCCAAGTGGTCAAAGCAGCTATTCAAGAATCTTCTGATACTGACGCAAGAGTGAATAAGTCGATCAATGTTACAGCAACGAATAAAGAAGGTGAGATTGTTGCCACCTTTGTCATGATCATTTCGGTGAGAGTCAAATAATGGCTCAATTTTGAATTGAATCAAGATTCTCAAATTTCAGTATTCTTTTTTACATTTGTCGCTGTTTGAAATAAGCCGCAATTATGATTCAGATTTCTGTCGAAGAAGCACACGCAAGGGTGCAGAGTGGTGAAGCGATCATCTTGGATGTGCGTGAGACCTATGAACTCGAGATATGTGCAATTGAAGCATTGAATATTCCAATGGCGGAAGTTGCTGATCGCCTTGAGGAAATTCCATGTGATAAAGGAATAATTGTAATGTGTAAGTCTGGTAAACGGGCGGAAGCTGTAGCAAATATGCTGATCACAGACTGTGATCGAACCAATGTTACTGTTCTGGAAGGCGGAATTTTATCTTGGATTGAAAAAATAGCAACTCATTTAGAAACATACTAATGCCGAAAAGATCACTACTACAATACCTCTTGTTAACCTTTAAAGGAATGGCAATGGGAGCAGCTGATGTTGTTCCTGGTGTGTCTGGTGGCACAATTGCGTTCATTTCTGGAATTTATGAAGAGCTGATTGAATCAATCAATCGAATTGGTTTTGGTGCACTTCGCGTTTGGAAAAAAGATGGATTCAAGGCTGCTTGGAATTACATTAATGGAACTTTCTTCGTGTTTTTATTCGGTGGAATCGCCATTAGTATCGTAACACTGGCTAAAGTAGTCACCCATTTTTTAGAAACGCATCCAGTTCTCCTATGGAGCTTTTTCTTTGGTTTGATCATCGCCAGCGTTTGGCTGATTTCTAAGTCAATAACTAAATGGTCGATTGGAACCATCATATCTTTAATTATTGGTACTGGAGTAGCCTATTATATTACAACCATTCATACTGTTGCAGATGTCGATGCATACTGGTTCGTTGTTCTAAGTGGAGCACTCGCAATTTGCGCGATGATTTTACCTGGAATCTCTGGAGCATTTATTTTGCTTCTGCTAGGGAGTTACGACAATGTATTGTCCGCAATCAATGAGCGCGATCTAGTCTTTATTGGACTGTTCGCATTGGGCTGTTTAATTGGACTTTTGACATTCGCTCGTGTTTTAAAATACCTATTCGCTAAATTCAAGAATATAACGATCGCTTTACTCACTGGATTTATGATTGGGTCACTCAATAAAGTGTGGCCTTGGAAAAAAACACTTGAGTTTCGCGTGAATAGCCATGGCGAATCAGTTCCATTCATTCAGGAAAATGTCGTGCCAGGAGATTTTAAGGGTGATGCTCAGTTCTGGTTTGCATTAGGTTGTCTTGTTGTAGGATTTTTAGTTATTTTCATCCTAGAACGATTCGCGCCAAAGAAAGTATGACAAAATATGGATTGATCGGGAGATCTCTCAAACATTCATTTTCAAAATCTTTTTTCACAGATTATTTCTCTGAACAGATGATTGATGCCAGCTATGACTCAATTGAAATGAATAGTCTGGATGAGGTCAAACATTTTTTTAATGGAGAATATCAAGGTCTGAATGTCACTATCCCATACAAAGAGGCAATTATTCCTCTGTTAGATGAGTTGACTGATGAAGCCACGGCCATTGGGGCTGTGAATGTTATTCAATTTAAAGATGGCAGAACAATTGGTCATAATACAGACACTTTTGGATTCCATCAATCGATTAAGCCATTCTTAACCAATAAACACGAGAGAGCCCTCATTTTTGGTACTGGAGGAGCCTCAAAGGCTGTAGCACATGTATTGAAGTCTATTGGATTGGACATTATTTATATATCCAGAGAGCCAGTAGGAGAGAATCAGTTTGGCTATGATGAGGTGAATGAAGGCATGTTCAACGCATGCAAACTTCTCGTGAATACTACTCCAGTTGGAACATTCCCAAATAGTGAAGACCACTTAGATCTTCCATATCACTTTCTTTCAGATGAACATTTGGTCGTAGATTTAATCTATAATCCAGCGAAATCGAAGTTTCTAGAATTGTCAGAAGCTCAGGGTGCATTGATTTTAAATGGATTAACTATGCTGAAACAGCAGGCGCTGAAATCATGGCAAATTTGGACAAGCTAATGTCTGAGTTAAAGAACATGATAAAAGATGGCGAAGGTCCACTTCTGGATTTCAAATTCCGAATTGACGACCAGAAGAAGATCGCACGAACGCTTGTTGCCTTTGCAAATTCGCATGGTGGCAGTTTGTTGATCGGGGTCAAAGATAACGGCAAGGTCGCAGGAATAAATCCTGAAGAAGAGTTCTATATGATTGAGGGGGCAGCTGATCTTCATACACAGCCAAGGGTTGATTTTGAGACGAAAGTCTGGAAGGAAGGGCATCATCTAGTGTTGGAGGTATTGGTTCCGAAATCGAAACAGAAGCATAAAGCTGTCGACGAGGAGGGTAGATTTCGATCCTATGTTCGCGTGAAGGACAATACCTTAGTGGGAAATAAAATCCTTGAAAAAATCTGGAACCTGGAAAAGAATGGCGTCAATCGCCCAGAGAAGTTTGATGAGGCCACAATGGGCTTTATTAGAGGAATCCAAGAGCACCAGCCAGCTACGATTTCAAAACTCTATCGCGGATCGAAAATACCAATGAAAAAAGTCGATAGTCTTCTTGCCGTCTTAGTGTTCTGGAACATCGTTATTATGGAGATGACAGAGGATGGAACGACCTATCGCACTGCCGATTGAGGAATATTTTTTGTATAATTGTCCTCGAATCAATAAATATAACTTATTATGAGCAGAGCTCTATTCATCGTGGGAATCGTTTTTGCAGTAGTCTTTATGGTTATTACTGGCTATTATGCAGAAGAAGTGCAGCGCGCTGGATGGTACGATTATGATTACTATAACTATGGTTATTCTGATTATGGGTACACTCCTTCTTATTCTAATAGCTCTAGCGAGCTTACAATAGAGGCAGGCTTGTGGTCTTTGTTCTTCATACTAGCGTTTATCGCAATTCATATAATAGGTCTAATTAAGGTGAAGACCAAAACAATGAAAGTGTTTGCCATCATTGGATTAAGTTTCGCGGGAATTTTCTTGCTTTGGGACGCAGTAATGATAATAGATCCAGGAGCTATTAACTTTGATGAAGTGGCACCAGGTTGGATACTCTTTTGTCTAATCATGCTAGCCTTTACAATTGTTGGTCTAGTTCAAAGTGTCCGTTACCTTAAGGTTGAACAAAGAGGATCCTTAAATGAACTAGATTCAGGTCTTGACGATTTACTATAGTCCTAAAAAATCACAATTAATTTTAAAATGCTCTATAGTTTCTTATATTGAGCGATTAACTATAATAATAAAAAGTAATGGGAAGACCAGCAACCAAGCCTGCACGACTCAAGGATGGCTTTTACATAGAAGTAAAAAACCAAGGTAGTGGTGGAGTCTTGATCAGAAGAGATACAGAAGAGCAGATGCAGCTTGCAGCGAAAGATTACTCTAGAATGAAAGACGTTACTGTCTTAGGAGAAATGAAAAGCGATAAATGGTTGGATAAGCAAAGTAAGAAGAAAAAGAAATAATCAACTTACAGTACAAAATTGAGAAGGGAGTTTTAATTAGCTCCCTTTTTTTATGGAAATAACTCGTGTATATCAAGTGATTACAAAGTGGATTAAATTTTTTCAAAAAAAGATTGTTTAAAAGTGTTGTTGGATTAAAAAAGATACATACCTTTGCAGCCCGCTTAGAACGATAAGTGGTTGATTTGAGAGGTTGAAAATCGGGTTAGAAGAGTGGTTGAT
>JBLHON010000173.1:0-7679 GCA_047621865.1 Crocinitomicaceae bacterium
TGGGGGTACGTTTCATCCAGGATACAGAAGGAAATCAACTGCTCCCGTGGGATACAATCTTCCCTGAAGACATCGTAATAATTCCAGCGTTCGGAACAACACTTGAGACTCAGAAGCTCCTAGAAGATAAGGGAATTGATGTTACAACCTACAACACCACCTGTCCTTTTGTCGAAAAAGTTTGGAATCGATCAGCAAAACTTGGAGAGCAAGATCATTCGATTATCATTCATGGAAAACACCTCCATGAAGAAACGAAGGCCACGTTTTCGCACAGCAAGAAAAATGCACCTGCCGTGATCGTAAAAAACCTGGAGGAAGCAGCATTTCTGACAGATTTCATACTTGGTAAGCAATCCAAAGAAGCATTTCTACGCTTTTTTAGTGGGAAAGTCTCAGCGAATTTTGATCCTGACAAAGACTTGAATCGTATAGGAGTTGTGAATCAAACGACTATGCTTGCTACAGAAACACAGGCAATTGCTGATTTCGTTAAAGAGGCAATGATTGAGAAATATGGCGTCGAAAAGCTAAAAGATCATTTTGCAGACACGCGCGATACATTGTGCTATGCAACAAATGACAATCAATCAGCAACATTGAAATTATTAGAAACCAAGGCAGATCTTGCAATTGTTGTGGGTGGCTACAATAGTAGCAACACTTCACACCTCGTTGAGCTTCTTGAACCCTCCTTCCCTACTTTTTTCATAAAAAATAGTAGCGAGATTATATCAGAAAACGAAATTCATTCGTTCAATATACATTCAACGGAATTAGAGATAAAAACTACTTTCCTTCCGCCAAAAGAAAAAACAAAAATTATACTCACATCAGGAGCAAGTTGTCCTGATGCAGCAGTGGATGCAGTTATTCAAAAAGTATTAGAACTAAAAAAAGCACCAATTACAATCGATAGTATTCAGCTTTAATGGAAAGATTTATAAACATACTCATCATTGAAGATGATCCGAAAATTCGAATTGGATTAAAGGAAATGCTAACGGGTGGAGGGAATAATGTGTTGCTTACAGAAACCTTAGATCAGGCCATTCCCATTATTAAAAAGAAGGAAATTGGCATTATACTCATCAATCTTGAAGCTTCAAAGGATGGATTGGCGATTCTTAAGTCACTTCGTGAAAATGGTGCATTCGAACACCAATACATTATCCTAATCACCAAAGAAAGTAGTTCAGCAATGAAACTGGTGAAAGGAATCAAACAGGGTGCTGTGGATTACATTTCGAGCCCCTTCAACCCTAACCTTATTCGAAGTAAGATTGAGGTCTACAAATCGCTCTTTTACAAAGATCAGCGCATTGGACAACTGTTGAGCAATATCTTTCCTGATACGATTCTTAAAGAGCTTAGCACATCCGGCAAATACTCGCCAAAACGCGTTCAAAATGGCATTGTACTCTTCACTGATTTCGTGGATTTCTCCTCAAAAGCAAAAAGTATCAGCCCACTTGGATTAATTAAGCGTCTCGAACGTTACTTCACCAAGTTTGATAGCATTATTAAAAAGTACGATTTAGAGAAAATAAAAACCATTGGAGATGCCTATATGGCACTCGCAGGAGTAACTGAAGACCAACCACGTCCAGCAATTCGTGCTTGCTTAGCTGCATTAGAGATTCGAGATTTTATGCGAACTGAGCGCGATATAGCAATTGCACTTCGCCGGGAATTCTGGGAAATCCGTATCGGGCTGCACATGGGACCATTGGTTGCTGGAATTATTGGTTCGACTAAATACAGCTTTGATGTCTGGGGAGATACAGTGAATATTGCCTCTCGAGCAGAAGAAGTTACCAAAAGTGGTCACATCACAATTACATCAAATATTTGCGATGGAATTGGATCTTATTTTGACACAGATCCACGCGGGAAAATTGACATTCATAAGCGAGGTGGAAGCATTGAAATGTTTTATCTCAAAAAGTTAAAAGACCAGCATTCTATGGATGGGGACGGATTGTACCCTTCCACAAATCTGCGCAAAGTCTGTGGATTATCAACCATTGATTTTGACCAGATGAGAACGCATATACTAACACGTTTGCGATCACTTCTACCAGAAAATGTGCTCTATCATGACGTGCCACATACATTGAATGTAGAAAAGGCTGCTATGCGTTACGCCCGGCTAGAAGGCATTGAGGAGGCAGACATTCTGCTCCTTCGAACTGCAGTGCTCTATCATGATGCAGGGTATATTTCCGTTTACGATGAGAATGAAGATTTCGCAATGGGCATGGTTGAGTATATGCTGCCAGAATTTGGATATTCAGACGAACAAATCCAAATCGTACGCAAAATCATTGAATCCACTAAAGCTTCTGTTGAGCCGAGAACAACCTTAGAGGAAATAATGTGTGATGCAGATCACGATTATCTTGGACGACCTGATTACTATGCAATCTCAGGTAAACTACGTCAGGAAATGGAAAACTTCCAAAGGGTCTATACTGATAAGGAGTGGATAGAATTCCAATTAAAGTTCTTAGGAAACAAACACCATTTCTATACAGATACTGCCCGGAACATTAGAAACATTGGAAAAATGGCACGATTAAGAGAACTTGAGACCAAACTCGAAAAAATACAAGAAGCCGAGGCATGAAAGTTTATACTAAAAAAGGAGATTCTGGAACGACGCAGCTCATAGGAGGAACGCGCGTAAAAAAGAGTTCTCTCAGAATTGAAGCATATGGTACAGTAGATGAATTAAACTCCTACATAGGCTTAATTCGGGATCAAAAGGCAAATGACGTTTTAGGCGAGCAATTATTAGAAATTCAAGATCGACTCTTTACCATGGGATCACTACTTGCTGCTGATCCTGAGAAAGCAAAAATGAAATTGCCCGAAATTAAGGAGGTCGACATCACTAATCTTGAGGTATGGATTGATGCTATGGAAGCAGATCTTGAACCAATGACAAGCTTTGTACTTCCTGGAGGACACACAACTGTATCATTTTGTCACATTGCACGATGCGTTTGTCGCAGAGCAGAAAGAATTTCAGTCGACCTAAATGATCAACAATCCTTAGATCCTCTCATTTTGAAATATTTAAATCGCTTGAGTGATTACCTCTTCGTTTTAAGCAGGAAGATAGGCAAAGACCTTGGTGCAGAGGAAAATAAGTGGGTTCCTAGGATCTAAAATTCAGAAAAAAATCAATAAAGTTTTTAAAGTTTTCAAAGTTTTATTTGGATTTTTTCAAATTAAAATTACATTTGCGGCAATTAACAACAAATTAGAGGAATATGTACTGGACTTTAGAATTAGCATCATATCTTGAAGACGCTCCTTGGCCGGCAGCGAAAGACGAGTTGATTGACTTTGCGATTAGAGCTGGAGCGCCTCTTGAAGTGGTTGAGAATCTTCAAGCATTAGAAGATGAGGGAGAGACATACGAAAGTATCGAAGAGATTTGGCCAGATTATCCTTCACGAGAAGATTTCCTCTTCAACGAGGACGAGTATTAACAATTGCATTAGATCACATTTCCCGTTGCTTATTCATTAAGTGACGGGTTTTTTTTTGCCTATATTCAGCCAATGAATTTCTTAGGACATCTTTATTTCTCAAATGGTGATCATCAATTGATGCACGCAAACTTGCTCGGCGACTTTGTCAAGGGAAGCGACCTGAGTATGTATCCGGCAGAAATAGAGAAAGGAATTAGACTCCATCGAGAGATTGATCACTACGTGGATCATCATCCAGTTGTCCTTGAAACAATTCATGAATTGTACATTCCTCTGCCAAAAGTTGCAGGAATTGCCATTGATCTCTACTTTGATCATGTTCTATCAAAGAGATGGACGGATTATCATGAGGTACCTCTTACCGAATTCATTCAGGGTTTTTACGAGAGCAAAATTGAGTATGAGGAAGTTTATTCTCCCAAATATCTCTACATGCTCGAAAAAATGCGTAAAAAAAATTGGCTCGAACAATATCAGTACATGTCAGGTCTCACCAAGGCTTGTCAAGGTGTTTCCAGAAGGATTTCCTTTCCAAATTCCTTGACTGAAGGCCCAGCAGTTTTCACTGACTTTGAGGAGAAGATTGTTAAAACGTTCATAACTTTTATGAAAGACGCAATTCCGCACCACAAGGCATTTTTAAATGATTTATAGTCCTCTAATTTGAATCTAGCTTCGTTAATAGATGCAAAATCGGCTTCTGTTTTCGGAAATATTCGGTATTTTCATTCCTCATCAACCAATTCTGCATATCGCTAAGAGATTTCATATACGTCCTATAATTCTATGTGCCGCAGTCATGGCAGTAGCATTTTCATGCGTAATGGAAAAGGAACATGACAATGAAACTTTCGAGCGGCCTAGTGTACCAATTGATCTTCCAGAAATTCTTCAAAAAGGAAAGCTAACTGTGCTTTTCGAGAATAGCACAACCTCCTATTTTATCTATAAAGAGAAAAAAATGGGATTTGAGTACGAATTACTGCGACTTTTCGCGGAGGAAATCGGCTTAGATCTTGAAGTAAAAGTTGTCAATAACCTAGATAACCTGATTGACATGGTGAACTCTGGTGAAGGCGACTTAATTGCATGCAACTATACGATCACCAAGGATCGCGACAAGATTATCAGTTTTTCCGAACCTTTCCTGGAAACACATCAAGTGCTCGTGCAACGAAAGCCTGATGGATGGGAAGAAATGAAAAACTCTGAATGGAGAGAAAATCTGTTGAAAAAGCCAAATGAACTCGCGGGAAAGAAAATCCACGTTTGGAAAAACTCAAGTTATTACGAACGACTTTTACACCTTCAGGACGAGATTGGAGACAGCATTCATATCCGAGGAGTAGAAGGCATGATTGGTGGAGAAGAGTTGATCGAAAGAGTCTCAAATGGAATCATTGACTATACAATTATCGAAGAAAATGTAGCACGAGTTAATTCACAATTTTTTGATAATCTCTCTACAGAACTCGTACTTTCTGTTGATCAGAAAATGGCATTTGGAATGCGGAAAACGAGTCATCTTCTGAAAGCAAAGCTCGATGAATGGTTGAAAAAATTCAAGAAGAAAGCCATTTTCGCTCACATCTATAGAAAATATTTCGAAAAGCGTCATGTAAGTACACAGCCAAACTCGAGTTATGTTACGTTGAATGGTGAACACATTTCTGAGTTTGATAATTTCTTCAAACTTGCAGAAGATAAAACGGGATGGGATTGGCGATTACTTGCTGCTGTAGCCTATCAGGAATCCAAATTCAATCCTGAGGCACTCTCCTTTGGTGGAGCTTATGGAATGATGCAGTTCATGCCAAACACTGGCCCATCTTACAATGTCTATCCTGACACAGAACCCCCAGATCAAATTATGGGTGGTGCGATGAAATTACGCGCTGATGAGAATTATTGGAGCATGGTGAAAGATCCTCTCCAACGGAAAAAGTTCGCGCTCGCATCCTATAATAGTGGTCGTGGGCACGTTCTAGATGCACAACGTCTGGCTGAAAAGCATGGATTGAATCCAAATGTATGGGATGACAATGTTGAAGCCATGCTTCTCAACCTTTCGAAACAAGAGTACTATCAAGATGAAGTTGTGCGCCATGGAATGATGAGAAGTCAAATTACCTACAGATATGTGAGAGAAGTCACAGATCGTTACCTCGACTGGGTAGGCACTTATGAATAATTTCGTCGAACTCTCTTGCAGGTATCGTTCCGTAAACGATTAATGCTATTTTAGCTCATCAAACATTTAATCGTCATATCTGGACCAACAGCAAGTGGCAAAACGTCACTTAGCATTGCTGTGGCAAAATCATTAAAAACGAGCATAATTTCTGCTGATTCCAGGCAATTCTACAAAGAACTCTCCATTGGAACCGCTCGACCTACAAATGAGGAAATGGAAGACGTTCCACATTACTTTGTAGGCTCTCATTCTCTGGAAGAGGAATTGACTGCAGCAGGTTTTGAACAGCAGGCATTAGAAATAGTCTCAGAAGAGTTTAAATCAAAGGATACATTAGTGCTCACTGGTGGTTCGGGAATGTTTGTTGATGCACTTTGCATAGGTTTGGATCCTATTCCTACGTCAAAAGAAGAAAAAGAACAACTCCAAGAACGCTTCAATCAGAATGGCTTGGCTCCCCTACTTGATGAATTAAAGGAAAAGGACCTCGTTTACTTTGATCAGGTCGATCAAAAGAATCCCATGCGAATTCTACGGGCGTTGGAAGTAATACAAATTACAGGGAAACCCTATTCTGAACTGCGGAAATCACAACCAGTCGCGCGACCTTTTCGCGTGCATCGTTTTGTGATTGATCACGAAAGGCAATTTTTATACGATCGCATAAATCATCGTGTGGATCTCATGCTGGAAGCAGGATTGATCGAAGAAGTTAAATCTGTCATCAAATTCCGTCACCTTACTTCCATGAATACAGTTGGCTATAAAGAGATATTCGCCTATTTAGACGGACATTCTACCCTTGAAGAGGCCACTACATTAATCAAACAAAATTCAAGGAGGTATGCAAAGCGTCAAACTACTTGGTTGAAACGTCACCCTGATTCAAAATGGATCAAATGGAGCAATTTAGAGACCATGAAAAAAGAAATTTTAGAAGAACTCTCTAATTTGTTAAACTTGGAATGATTCTTGAAATTCACTTGTAAAACCAACTCATGAACATAACACTCGACCAACTCATGCCAGTTCCTCTTGCTTCGATTAAGCATGGGGCTGACTCCGTTTGGGGCAATCAAATTGAGTTAATTGCTGGACGGCGAATTCTACTCAATGCATCAAGTGGTAAAGGCAAATCTACCTTCACGACAACAGTCTATGGCTTGCGACATGATTATGAAGGAACGCTCAAATATGGAGAAGAGGATATTAGTAAATTTTCTCCAGATCAATGGACGGACATTCGCAAACGACAAGTCTCAGCAGTTTTCCAAGATTTACAATTGTTTCCGAAGTTAACACTTGGAGAAAACCTCATATTGAAGAATAGTTTGACAGATACCTACACAGAGTCTGAACTAAAAAAATTCTTAGAGCAATTAGAAATGGATCACAGATGGGAACAACGTTGTGGATTGCTCTCAATGGGACAGCAGCAACGGGTCGCAATTATTCGCGCTCTAGCACAACCATTTGAATGGTTATTGATGGATGAACCCTTCTCTCATCTTGATGTCGCAAATGCGAAACTATGCATGGATCTCATTCACAAACGAACAGTAGAACAAAATGCTGGATTCGTACTCACAACTTTGGGTGATAGTCATGGTTATCAATTTGATCAAGAACTTAAACTCTAGCTATGCTTCGTAAATTACTCTTCAAAAATCAAGATAAAAAGCAGCTAGTTATAGCAATATTTGGCGCTTTCCTGGGAATAACTTTTCTTGTAACTTCCTTACACTACCTCATTAAGGTCAGTGAATTTGGCACAGGCGCGGAAATCTTAGGTCCTAATACGATCATCGTGCAAAAGGTCGTTTCGAGCTCCACATCACTTGGACTTGGATCAACGGATTTTACTAAAGCCGAAATAGCAAAAATCAAGGCAGAACCCTATATATTGGATGTAAAACCTGTGATTTCAAATAATTTTGACGTCTCTTTTGAGACTGCAGACTCATTGATTCCAAGGTTTCGAT
>JBLHON010000174.1:0-7664 GCA_047621865.1 Crocinitomicaceae bacterium
CAACGCACCCAGCTTCAACAACACACTCGAAACTAACTGTAACAGAAAGAGCTGAAGTTGGCATTACAGATGGCCTTATTCGGCTTTCAATTGGACTTGAACATATAGATGATACGTGGAGAGACATTAATCAAGCATTGGAAATTTAGTACAATCGAAGAATGACATTTCCGATATAAGTATATCTTTGTGCAAAATCATAAGAATGACTGAAGAAATTAAGGCTGTAAGTTACAGTATAGGAATGAGTTTAGCTGGAAGTCTGCAACAACAGAATCTAGCAGATTTATCGCCAGATATTATGGCAGAAGCTATCAAGGATGCATTTAGCGGTAAAGAATTAAAGTACACACCTGAAGAGGCAGATGGTATCATCCAATCTTATATGAAGGAGCAAGTGGATTCTAAGTTTGCTGTAAATAAAGATGCTGGTAGTGCATTCCTTACTGAAAATGCAAAAAGAGAAGAAATCGAATCGACAGAATCAGGTCTTCAATATGAAGTTTTGACTGCTGGTACTGGTGATAAACCAGGTCCAGAAAGCAATGTAACAGTTCATTACCATGGAACGTTATTGGATGGTTCTGTATTCGATAGTTCTGTTGAGCGTGGAGATCCTGCTTCATTTGGAGTGAATCAAGTGATTCGTGGATGGACGGAAGCTTTACAGTTGATGCCAAAAGGATCGAAATACCGTTTATATATCCCAGAAGATTTGGCATATGGAGCGAGTCCTCATCCTGGTGGACCAATCCAACCATACATGGCGCTAATTTTTGACGTTGAATTATTGGAAATTGCTTAATATGAAAAAGAACCTATTATTCCTTTTTCTTCCAGCAGTAATGTTGATGTCCTTTGCAAGTTGTGGAGATGATGTCGTGGAAGATGAAGTTGAGAAAATTGATTTTAAAGATTCCAAGGAGAAGCTTTCTTATGCTTTTGGAGTAGATAATGCAGTTCGATTATTTGGAGGTGATCCTAAATTCGAAGCGTTAGATCGTGACTTACTTAAGAAAGGATTTGATTCAAATCTTTCTGCTGAGCAACCAACTGAGTGTGATTTGATATTACAACAGTTCTTAGGTCAAGGAGGATATGATTTTGATACTACCTACTTGAAACAAGGATCTGAGTGTATTGGAAGAATAACGGCAACAATGTTCTTCATGCAGATGACGCAATTGGAAACGATTGATGATTTCGATCTTGAAATGGTGAAGAAAGGGTTTGCACATGGACTTATTGATATGGACACTGTGAATATGTCAGTGATCGAGCGTACTCAAGTCATGGAAGATTTTGGCAAGAGTGTACAAGCAAAACAACAGCTTAAGAAACAGGCAAAAGATAATGCTAATATAACTGGAGCACCCGCATTTTGGGAGAAAGTTAAAGCTATGCCTGGAGTGAAGCAAGTAGGTACAACAGGTGTTTACGTCGAAACTATTACTGCGGGAACTGGTGGTTCACCAACTGAAGCAAGTGATGTCGAAGCACACTACATTCTTACTTATGGAGCTGTTGGTGATACCCTAGAGGCATCATACAACCAAGGAGTTCCAATTAGAGTTAATCTTGCTGGTGTAATTCCAGGATGGAGAGAAGGTTTTACAGCTTTGAAGAAAGGTGGAAAGTACAGAATCTACATTCCATACGCGAAAGCATATATGGGAATGCAGGGAGGACCTCAGGGTCCATTATGCTTCTACATTGAGCTCTTGAACTTTGGGCCTGCTGGATCAATTGCACCTCCTCAACAACAGGCTCCGCAACAGGGATACTAAAAGAATTCCAAGATAAAATTAAAAATGCCCGCTAGAAATAGCGGGCATTTTTTATGGATGAATGTTTCGTTTAGCTAATTGGAATGAAGAGCGCAAGTCGATAGATGAGTGGAAGCAATTTTTGTTGGGAATTGCGCATGAAATAACCAGCTCGCAATGGACTTTCTGGTGAATTAATCACATCGTACATGATTCCAGCATTTATTCTAAATTTCTCGTTGAACTCTTGAGAATAACCTCCACCAATAAATAGTGTTGGTACCCAGTTTTTCGTAGACGTTATTTGTCCGAAGTCATTTAATGGAGTCTTCAACATTTCAAACTCAGCTCCTACAAATAATGCATTGAAGAATCGTGCATGACCAAAAACGCCTCCACCAAAAACATTGAAACTGCTTTTTTGTCCAGTGTTGGCATTGTTTGTCCAAGAACGCTGATAACGCAAAGAAGGACCAGTGATGAAATATTCACCAAATTTCAGCCCATATTTTCCGCCAATTGTGAAGCTTCCACCATTCGTAGATGCTCCAAAATAACCGTCAAATCCAACTTCTGTACCATCGATTTTTTGTCCAAAACTATTTGAGCTCGTCATCAGCCCAATCACTATAAATGCTAAAAGGAATTTCATTGTCTTCATGGTTCAAAGATAGGAAATCAAAATGTGAGGACAATCTTTCATGTGAATTGATCAAGAATAAGATTTCAGTCATTATCTTTGAGAAAAAAGGAAGCCATGCAATTACTCGACGGAAGAGCAACATCAGCAGAGATTAAGAAAGAGCTTAAAGAGGCTGTTCAGAAGCGTAAAGAATCTGGAATGAAGATTCCACATTTAGCTGCCGTGCTTGTTGGAAATGATGGTGGGTCAATGACTTATGTGAATGCTAAAGTGAAATCTTGCGATGAAATTGGCTTCGAGAGTACGTTAATTCGCTACGATGATTCTGTTACAGAAGAAGCTATTCTACGGAAAATCACTTCGTTGAATGAAGACGAAAGCATTGATGGATTCATCGTTCAACTGCCGCTTCCCAAGCACATTGACGAATTAAAAGTCACTCAGGCAATTGATCCAAAGAAAGATGTAGATGGATTTCACCCAGTCAATTTAGGGAATATGGTGCTGAATTTGCCAGGTTTCTTACCTGCGACTCCAGCTGGAATTGTTGAATTGATCAAACGAAATGGGGTTGAAACAGAAGGGAAATCATGTGTGGTAATTGGACGCAGTAATATCGTTGGGACCCCATTGAGTATTATGCTCGGGCGAAATAAGAACCCAGGAAACTGCACAGTTACATTGACGCACAGTCGAACAAAAAACTTAAAAGAAATTGTGTCTCAAGCAGATATAGTGATTGCTGCAATAGGTCAACCTGGATTTGTCACTGGTGATATGATAAAAAATGGAGCAGTTGTAATAGATGTTGGAACTACGCGTGTTGAGGACGCTTCAAAGAAGAATGGTTGGGCATTAAAAGGCGACGTTAATTTTGATGAAGTTGCCGAGAAATGTTCATATATTTCTCCCGTTCCAGGAGGAGTTGGTCCAATGACAATAGCATCTTTAATGATCAACACAATGAGAGCACTTGAATTAAAAGGGAAATAAATTAAATTGAAAAAAATGAGAAAAATAACGATCGTAAGTACACTCGCAATTATTGCGATAATCGCGGCCTCATGTGGGTCTTCTAATAATGTGGTGAATAACCATTTGATCTCTAAGCGTAAATACACGAAAGGCTTTTTCATTAATAAGAAATCGAATCTGAAAACAGATAAGGAATCTGAAGAATCTGTTGCTTACAAAGATGGAATCAAAAAAGAGAAGAAAGCAAAAGTCGAGAAGAAGCAAATTGCTCGGAACTCAGAAGTAGAATATGTTGCGGCAAATTCAAATGCAATCCCAGTTCAATATACTGATATGGGCTTACCAGAAAGATTGCCTTATGATGAAAGTGAAATTAACTCGTTGAGCACCTTAGATGGTGAGCCTGATGAGTTATCAGAGCGTCACAGTGGTCCTACGCGCGGAAGTGAAGAAATAGGAATGCGAGAGATGACTCAAAGCGAGCAAAATGAGAGAGATCGATCTAGTGACTCTAGTGACTCTGGCGATTCTGGAGCCGCGGCTGTAGATTCAACAGTCATGACAATCATTCTTGTCATATTGGCGCTCATTATTCCACCACTTGCAGTTTTCATCTTTGAAGGTGCATCAACACGCTTCTGGATTGACTTAGTCTTAGCAATACTGGGATTTGGTGTTGGATTTCTCTTGATCAGTATATTTAGTGGTGGAGTCTGGTGGTTACTTGGATTAATATCTATAATCTATGCACTGCTGATTGTTCTTTCAGTCATCTAGCTATAGAAATAAAATTTCTAATTAATGAATGGGGTTTCCGAGGATATCCCATTTTTTTTGCAGAATTACAAACGCTCTAATGGAGTTTTTACGCCATCAACCAAGGAGTAACATGCAAGCTTATCCTTGAAGACAGACGATTTGAAGATAGATTTATTCAAAAGCATTCGAACGCATTCCTGGATTCCCTCAACAATAGAAGGGTGGGGGTGAACAAGCTCTGAAAGGATTTCAATTGGAGCATTCATATGAATTAGCAAGCCAACAGCCTGAATAGCTGTAGATGCATGAGCTCCTACTGCACGCATTCCAAGAATCCGCATCTCGTCATCATTCGTGACAATTATTTTAAAGAATCCCTGGGTTTTCCTCATAGCAATTGCCCGTGCAATAACCGAATAATCAACCTTAACGATCTTTACAGGAATGTTCTGTTCAACGCATTGCTTTTCATTCAGTCCAACAGCCGCAACCTCTGGTTTGAGAAACATAATAGTGCAAACATTGTCGTAAGAAAGTCGTTTTGTACTGTCACTAAATGCCTTTTCAACAGCATGTCGCGCTTCAATTTCGCCCATATTCACGAGCGCAATTCTTCCAGAAACATCTCCAACAGCATAAATGTTTGGAATGTTTGTTCGCGTATCATCGTCGCCAATGTGTCTGCCTCTTTTGGACATCAAAACACCAGCATTCTCGATTTCTAAGCTTTCAATATTGGGAACACGACCTATCGCGAGAAGGGCTTTCTCGACACGAATTACCTCGCTTCGACCGTCTTGATATTTCAGTTCATATTCAACTTTGCCATCCTTAAACTCTAAACGCTCAAGATCTGCACTGTGATGAATCGTCACACCCTGACCTTCCAAATTGGCCGCTACCAGAGAACTAATGTCCTCATCTTCGAATGGAAGAATCCGATCTTGACGATCAATTAAGTAAACTTTTGTCTTTCCGAAATTGGAGAAAATTGTTGCGTATTCACAGCCAATAACACCAGCTCCAACAATTACCATGCTTTCAGGGAAATCTTCAATGTGATCAATCCCATCACTGGTTAGAATATTAATGTCATCAACATTGATATTCGGGAGTTTTCTTGGTCTACTGCCTGTTGCAAGAATGATGTTTTCACCGTGAATGATTTTTTCATCCCCATCATGCGAAATCTTCACCTCATTCGCAGAAACCAAAGAACCTTTTCCGCGTTCATAGTGCAGGAGATTTCCAGTGGTTTCAGTTTGCATCAATTTGATGTGACAAGAGTATTGAAACTTTCGCTCAAAAACTGCCTCATCTAATGTTCTACGGACATCTTTCCATGGAATATCAAAAGGCGACCTCCCCCCAGATGCGAGTGAGTCATTAATATAAGGCACGCGATTGGACAATTCCCATAGTGTTTTAGAAGTCAATGCACCATTGTAAACGCCCGCACCTCCAACTCGATCCATCTCAATCAAACACACTCTCTTCCCGAAATCAATTCCACGCATGGCCGCTGCATATCCAGCAGGTCCTCCACCAATCACAATGAGATCAAAATTGTCTACTTTATTTGTCATATTCACTTCAAAGATATAAAAACCGAATTGACTTTAGAAATGAGTTTATTCCAGCTCATCCATTCAACTATTTGCTCTGAATTACTCGCTAAACATGCTCACTTTGTCCTCCAGATATTCATTGTTCAATGTGCGCAGATCACTTTTGTATTCATCAATCAAAAGTTGCAGTGCCAAGTTGATTAGTTGCTCTTCACTTACCTTTTGCCCTGAAGAATGCTCAAGGATTTTAACGATATGATCTAACTTCTCTGCATCAGATGCTGAAACACTAAGATTCGCTAAATCATTGCTTTTGTCAATAGCATTTACTTCATTCATTAAAGATCCATTCGACGTATAGCTATTGTTATTATCATAGCTAGGTTCTGAAGGCATAGAGTTCGAACTGCTTGAAGATGGAGATGGACTCTCATAGGATTCAGCAACAGCTTGATGACTAGTTGATGTTGAGCCATCTCTTTGATGAGGTGTGAATTTGCTGATGTCCTTGTACTCTTCAGTATCATATTTACTCCATGATCCACCTTCTGATTGGCGATAAAGTGTCATCTTGACCTTCCCATTTCGTTGGTGCTCAAAGATCCGTTTCTCAAGTGGTGCCGACCAATTTTCAGTCTTTATCTCAACAACTTTATTGCCTTCATACGTGTAATCGATAATCTCATCATTACCATAGATAGGCTTATCACCTTCGTAGGTTTCAAATGAACCATAAGCGAATTGAATCATTCTATTTTGACTGTCGTATGTTTTGGAAATAACCCTACTGTCAATGAATACTTTGTCGATGGTATTTCCATTCATATCTGTACCAGACCATTTTACTACACGACTATCTCGATAGTTAGGCCCATCCTTGTTTATATCAAAAACATATGGTTCATTATTCATGGCCCGATCACCCATTTTCCCATTATTCGTATAATGAGAAGTCTTTCGATCATTTGCGTCGTACTCTTCCCTGTAAACAGATCGCGTTCCATCTGAATAATTATAGGTAGTTCTACTCATGAAGTTTATATAACCAGCATAATTCGATTTACTCCTAAAGTATATTTGATTGTTTTTATGATCAAAGCCACGCTGAACACTACTCTTAATTTGCCATGTTGTTTTATCCTTAGACGTGTACGTCTTCCAATCAATCTCGTTCCCGTTTGAGTCAAATGAACGCAAAGTCTTGCCATATCCTGAAGTGTAGATATAGTCTAATTGTTCAACAAGTAAATCATTCTGGTAAGTATAGATATCTGACATTCGCATTCGTTGTCCCCCAGGAAAAAAGAAGAGCAACTCTGTGGTTCGTCCTTCTTTATCAATTCGTTGAATGGACGTTCCCTTTCTTCCGATATTGTCTAATTGAATGCTGCCGTCAGCATTGTAAGTTGCCGTTAAGCTCTGAGCGAAAAGATTTGATAATCCCATGATCGCAATAATCATTGTAAATACTTTCATATTTCATTGGTTTTATATTAATCCTAGCCAATTAGTGTCAAGACAAATAGTATGCCAAGTTGATGATCCACGTTCTCAATATAGGATTGTAAAATTGAGATATATGAAGATCATTTTAGAAGTTAGAACAATCTTTCCTTATTTTCGTACCACGAGTGTAAACACTTACAATTTTGAGCATGAAGTACGACGATGATTTGGAGAAGGCAAGGGAGAATAAGGATGAGTTATCACTCTGGCTTAAACGATTGAAGAAGAAAAATCCAAAAAAATTAGATGATATTTTTCAAAAGCACCACGATCAGGTCTTTCAAAAAGTAGATTGCTTAGATTGTGGAAATTGCTGTAAGACAACCAGTCCGATTTTTAGAGATGTAGATGTTAAACGAATCGCCAAGAAGTTGAGAATGCCGATTGGAGAATTTGAAAGAAGCTACCTAAAAAAAGACGGGGATGGCGATCTTGTACTTCAGGAGG
>JBLHON010000175.1:0-7662 GCA_047621865.1 Crocinitomicaceae bacterium
AAATAAATTGAGCTTAGTCGATTAAAAATAATGTTTCGTCGATAAATTATGGATGTTAGTTAGATATATGACTTTCGTCAACATCATCTTTTATGTGCACGAAATTCATTATCTTCGAAAAAAAAGACCTATGAAAACCTTTACGATAATCTTATTCTCGATTTTATCCTTTAGCGGAAATTCTCAAAGTTTGGTTCCAAATCCAGATTTCGAAATTGTCTCAAGCAGTTTTTGCGGAATTATGGGATCTGGTGATTTTGAAAGCACTGTTAACAATTGGAATGTCCCAACTATGGGTACACCAGATGCCTATTTCGATAATATATCAATGTCCTGCTACAATTTTCAGCCCAACAGTCAATATATTGGTGTGATTGGTATTAAAGGACAGCAGTTACCTAGGTCTGGTCATGTGATGGGTGGCTTTACAGCATTCTCAATTAATGGTCTAGAACAACGTGAATATTTACAAATTCCATTGACTTCTCCAACAATAGTTGGAGCAAGTTATGTTGTTGAATGCTATGTTTCTCACGCTGATTTCAGCGAATTTACATCAGATGGAATAGGTCTTTATCTATCACCAGGGGCAATTGGCTCATCAACAACCAATCCACTGCCATTCACGCCACAAGTAGTTGCAGGTACTGTTATTCAGGAGACTGTTCAATGGGTGAGAATATTTGATACAATTACAGTTACAGATATATTTAACTATGTAACAATTGGTAATTTCTTTTCAGATGCGGCAACAACAAGAGCTGCTAATCCTGGCTTTTCAGGTGGAGTTGGAACCTATGGCTCTTACTTCTTCATTGACGATGTGCGTGTAGAACGTGTTACAGTGAATCCAATTGGTGTAGATGAGTTAGAACAATCTGAGCTCGTGATTTACCCAAATCCGTTTTTAGATGGAATTACAATTGAACTTCCTGATGTAGGTGGTGAGTTTGAGCTTGAATTGTTCAATTTGAATGGAGAAGTGTTACTCACACAGACGGGCCTTTCTTCAGACATACATCTGGTACTTGATCATTTATCACCAGGTGTATATTTGGTAAATCTTAGAAATGAAGGACTTGTCTACACACAACGAATCGTGAAATAAGCCGGACATTGAATTATTGAGCTTCGGGAACGTAGCTGTAATTTGGTTCAAATAACTCGACTTTATTGCCGTCAATATCCATGAGGTGCACGAATTTCCCATATGGATAGATCATAATTTCTGAGAGGAGTTCTATACTGTCTTCTTTCAGTTGTGCGACAAGTCGTTCCAAATTTTCAACTCTGTAATTGATCATAAAGTCCTTGGTAGATGGCTCAAAATATTCAGTTGTTTCAAATACACTCCACTGAACTGACCCTTCTATTGTGGAATCACCACTTACTTGGTCCCAGACAAAACGACAGCCATGTGGACCTATATCAAAGCCAAGATTATCTGAATACCATTGATTCAATTCTTCCGATTCAGTACTGTTGAAGAAAATTCCTCCTACACCAATCACTTTTTTTTCTTCGTCTGCAACTGGTTCCTTTGCGATTTGGACTTTCTCATCTTTAGGACTCTCTACTTCAGAGGAAAAAATGGTCTTGAAGAAGTATCCAAAACAAAATGCTCCAGCTATTGAGATAAGTATAAGTAGTGTTTTTTTCATCAGATTGATTCGTTAAAATGTCGTATAACGAATATAGTATTTTTACAATTAGGGGTTCATCTTCAGAAGATAATCGGGTCACTCGCTCGAAATTTCCATCTTGATGATTTCTGAAATTTCCATTCCTCTTGTTACGATCATGAAATGTCCACCTCCCTCAATTAGGTGATTAGTTTTTGATTTTAAAGGCAACATTTTATCGTTTGATCCATGAATTTTAATCCCATTTGGTTTGACTGAATTCTCCCATTTGACGAGTGCATTTATTGCCCATTTCAAGAATTTTGGATCTGTATCACGCAATATTTCTTTGAGTAGTTTTTTGTCTTCTTTGGCTTTTGCGCCAAACAAATAATTTGTCATGAAATTGCTTCTTCGCATCAAGCCACTTGGAATTATGCGATGAAATTTCAATGCCGCGCCAATTTTGAAGATGCGCGAGAGTTCACTTCTAGTATTGAGTGTGGAAATCAAAAACAGATTAGATGGCTGTTTTATTTTAGCAAATTCCGCGGCAACCATTCCCCCAAACGAGACGCCCATCAAATTATAGTCAGGTTCAGGTTGAATTGTTTCGTACAGTCTCTTTGAATAGTTTGCAAGGGATTCCTTTGGAAGTGTATCAATCCAATCAATGTGAATCAATTCTACGCCATCTATATGGATGTTTTGAAAAGCTCTTTTGTCAACTCCTAGACCACTTAAGCAATAGATTTTCATGTGGTTGGTGGCTTGGAGTCTGATGATGTAAGATTTTTGCTCATTGCAATAAACTCAAAGCTCTCTTTTCCAATTTGGAAATCATGGCTCCCGATTTTTTCAAATCCATTCTTGAAATAAAAACGAGATGCACGTTCGTTGCTATCAAGAACTGAGAGCCAGATTTGATCAAATCCTTCTTCAGTGGCTGTCTCAATCAATCTGTCCTGTAGTGCCAAGCCAATCTTCATGGATAAATAATCCTTTAGGACATATATCTTCTGTAATTGATACGAATTTATTGATTCACTAAATTCTGATTTTGAATTGCGTTTAAGCTTTGAAAATCCAACGGGAAGGTCATTCACCAAAGCTATCCAAAAAACATTGGATGAATTGCCAAGTCCATTCTTAATTTTCTCAATTGAAAATGTGCGTTTCAGATAATCTTGTAAGTCCTTATGATCTCTAAAGAAATGACCGAATGTTTCCGTGAAAGTTGTTCCACCTAATAAGGAGATGGCTTCAGCATCTGATGGATTCGCAAGTCGTATCTTTAAATTGTTCACGCTTTTAATTGATTGTAAATGTGATTGGAATTCTCACGATATGTCGAACACTTTCGCCATTCTTCTTTGCAGGTTCGAGTTTACCGAAATTTGATTCCCGCACTGCTCTCAATGCCGCCCGATCTAAAAATGGGTCAATACCTCTGAACAAATGCACATTGGTTAATGAACCATCAGGCTCAATAACTGCGCCTATATACACTCTGCCTTGCGCGCCCATCTGCATTGCATGATCTGGGTATATGATTCTTCCTTGCAACTCGCTCATGAAGCTAGCAGTATCTTTCAGACTTGGAAAAGTATCTGGATTTTTAACGCACCCTGTTGTATCGATCGGGCCATATGCAAGATCTTCCGCTTCCCACCTTTTTTGATAAAGATATGCCTCTGGCAACAACTGAATTGTTAACGTATCATTATCATGTAGAACGAATTCATCAAAGATGTCACGAGCCACCTCATATCTTTTTTTTGGTCTGAGATAAGAGTATGGCTCATAGTTTTTAGCGCTAAAGGTGATAGTGTGTTTGTTCTTGAGATTTAGCACTTTGAAAATTCCATCCTCCATTTTTTCGATTCTCATTGATTTTGAATCAGGTACGACGAGAACAGATTTAACCCTTTCACCATTTTCGAAATCAACTACCTTGAAATAACAGACATTCTGCCCAAAGAGGCTAAATGAAAGCATCATAATTGAGAGGACTAACAAGTAGGTTCTAATTTTCATAACGTTCATTTGTTGCAGATATAGCTTTATCGTTTTCCAATGGATGGATTTACCTGAATTCTTTGATCACTTCTATTTGTCCAATAATATTATCATTAAACTCTTCAAGTTCTTCTGCTGGCACCCAAAGTTCGTTATGAATCGAGCCACCAACATTTTCCACTTTGAATTTATTCAAGTAATCAGACTTAACTGCAAACTTTGTAACGTATCCTACACCATAAGCAGGAACATTCCAATCTCTGGAAATTTGAATTGCATATTCTTCGTTCATAACGGGATAGAAAATCGGTTGTTCTGGAAGTCTCGGAGGAAATCCTTTCCAATCTAATTCAGCTATCAAATCAAGCTCAATTTGGTTTACTGGTCTATATAAAAGGGTGGTTTCATCAATTTTATTCGAATTCAAATCTTCGGTCGCCATTTGTACTTTGTTTTACATATTCTACATCCAGAGGAACTATTTCTTACGAGGTAAGTTTGTTTTACCGAAGTTAAGAATCTCTTGGATTATTTGAGACCTATATCGGGCATCACCTTTCTTTGAGTTTTCTTACTTTTAGGCTGATGTTAAAAAATCATTTTATTTGTTTTGTAATTGTCTTTGGTGTGCTGAAATCTGTTTCTGCAGAAATCAACATGAGCGAAGTCGTGCTATCTGTTGATGATACGCTTAATGTTGATCAAGAGGAAGGATATATTTTCGAATCAGACACAGCTCACTTCAGAGTTGAATTCCCAGGAAAACCAGAAATAGATGTGTATGACTCAAGGCAAGTTCGTACCACATTGTGCATGCACATCGACCAAAATGGCATTCGCTATCTTGTTGATTTTAGAAAGAGAACGAAGAAAGATTCATGGGACGACCTGTATCTTGTTGAAAAACATGGCTTGGAATACAGCATGCTTGCCATCGTAAGTGATCCAGTAAAAACGAAAAAGAAAGGGGCGAGAATGACACGATTTGTTGCTCTTACAAATAATGAAGAGATGAACTTTTTAGTCGTTCTGACCAAGTCCTATGTTTATCGTGTGATAGCCGTTCGGGAAAACTCCATTGAATCTACAGTGGACTCTGAGAAGTTTATTGCCTCGTTTGAGATTGTGAAGTAGACGCAATCTTGCGAACTATTTCAGTTACAAATTTTGAATGTACACAGCATCATCACCTAGCCCTACATCATAACGATGAGGATTCCAATTCATATTCGATTTTGTCTTAATGCCATTCTTTAATTTCAAGTATTGATAATTGGATGGATGCTTGAAATTCGCTTTCGGCACTTGCCATAAAACTTCTGTCGCGCTGGTTATTTTTAAGTAGCTCTCGCATTCGAAAATCAAGGTTGGGCGACGAACTTTTAGTACGAAATCATCCGTAAAAAAAATGCTTAGGATTTGCCTTTCAGGCGTATAATTGAGTGATGCTATTGTATGAATCTGATCCAAGGATCGACCTTCCCAATCTCCCCAAATTCGAATGGTTCCTTTTTTAATTTTCAGATGATCTGCGTCAAATGCTTCTACGAGTTCCTGTGCTGAATATTTATTTAGGTTAGAATAATCTGTAGGAACTAATTGATCTAGATCGTAGGAGGCAGGGATATGGGATAGTAGTTCAATTACGCCACGTTTGCGCATCATATTGAATGTAAATCGACTCATCAAGAAACCAAGCACTGTGATACTCAAGAATAGAAATATGCCTAGGCCTGTTTGAATAGACTCGTAAATAATGAGCGCCAGATAAAATAATCCTACAAAAGGAACAATGGCATAGATGAAGGCTACTAGTGTTCTAAATACTTTCATTTAATCTTGTAATTCGCTTATTAGTGATTAACATTAATTATCCAAAGTTGGACAAATGTTCATTTCATCCATATCAAGATTTGAAGAGTCATTCTATTGAGCGGCATCTTTTAAAGCCCCCATAGCTATCACATAATTCTCCATCCTTGATCTTGTAAGAATGCTCATGATTACTAAAACAACTTCCATCCGTTTCGTAAAGGTAAACCTTATTCATTTTCCGTTTCCATGTTCCTTGGCTATGGTGTAAACTTCCCTTAAATTCTTGACTCCCCGTCTTTCGAGAATATTCATACGTATTAGTGCTGTCCAGTTTTAATTCTATTTTCACAAATGATTGAGATCGATTGCCTTTGATGTAAGAATAATCTGCACAGATGTTACTATTGGCACATCCAGCAAGCGTCAATAGAGTTAGGAGATAGATGATCAAGGTCAATTTCATGGTGTCAAATTAAAAATGAATGTCCAAAATTGGGTAAATATCCATTTCATTCTTCGCTGCATTTCGCGGATATTTATGATCAATGTCGATAAATCCCACGCCTACTAGAGATATAGATTTCCTCCTAAGATACGCCTTTATCGAATCAAGTCCTAAAGGTAAACTTCATCATTCAATGTAAATGTCCAAGGCTCTGTAAACGTTGAGAACGTTTTTAATTCTTTCATTTTGAAGGTTTTCCAATTCGTTTCTTCTGGTACACTTTCATCAAACATATTCGATGTGCTATAGCTGTATTTATGCGTCGAAAAATTAACACTCACATCCACAGCATCTCCTGTCGAACGATGAAATTCAGATGAATTTGCACCAATCAGTTTAAAATCTCCATCCTGAAATCTCCAGACATACGTGTAGGTAGAACTGAGCCAACTTCCCATATTATACCACGATCTAAAGTTGAGTTTTAAAGTACCCTTTGAGATTTCTATATCCTCGAAAGGATCGTCCATTGAGCTCTCTTCATGTGCGAGAATAAACGAACTGCTTTTTGTCATGAGACGATAGCAATTGGCTTTATCTATTCCAAATAGTATTAACAAATCACGTGGATTGCTGTCTATTTCACTAAATTCATCTGAGAACACATTTGCTTCGTCAGTATTCATAAGTACGAGCACAAGATCTTTGATTTTATCTTTGTTTAAATCGCCTTCTACCTTTTTGAGAATCATCCAGCCTTTAGGAACGAAGGAATCCAAAGTCTCACAGATTTCCTCTGCTTCTTCCTTTGGGCTTACCACATTTTCAAGTTGGTCACTTTTCTCAACGACATCATCAATCTTAGTTGAGTCTCCACAAGCGAAGAAAAAGAATGCTGGTAAAACAAGAAGGTATTTCATAATGTCTTGAATTTGGTTGTTGGTTATTTCCTCTCGACAGTGAGTCGTTTTGGAAACATCGAAGTTAAGAGAATCTTGCAAGATGAAAGCGCGTAATAATCGATACTACCAAATCATCTTTAGAATGCCTGCTATTAGAAATATAAATCCAAAAATGATTAAAAAGACTATTCTGATCTGCCACAATGACTCGTCTGTATCTTTGATATCCCATTTTTTAGACGAGGTTTTCCACATGAGCAAACCCAACGCAATTATTATCAACCCAGAAAGAGCAATAAGTACTGGGTTATTATTGAGGAAATCATTCATCTAGCATAATCGGGTTCATTTTGCAGCAAAATCCTTGAGATCAGCTTTCGTTTTTTCATCCAAGGCGTCATAGGATAAATGATTCCTGTAGACGATAAATACCAGTGTTCCCAGAAGTAACTTGATTCCAACATAAAGATAGGGGAAAATGTAACCTAGAAATCGTGCACCTCCCATGTTCATCCTTTGCTGGTAGCCATGAGGAACGCGAATTTTAACGTGATTAGCAGCTTCAAGAAGATCATTTGGGATGCCAAATACAAGGACTTCAATGATCCAAATTACACCAAAAGTGAAGATGCAGATTATAAAGAGATGATACATTTTTTTGTACTTGGCGAGGGCATAGAGTAGGAAAATGATTGTACCCTGCAGGAGTGTTAGATATCCAAATTCACTGTTGCCATTCACTTTTTCATTGGAAAGAAACAGTACAATCCCTCCTGTACAAAGGATCAAGAATGGGATCATTAATAAAGTCCTGAGACTATACTTAAAATTGAGTTGTTTCTTATTCGCGGCAAGTAGT
>JBLHON010000176.1:0-7647 GCA_047621865.1 Crocinitomicaceae bacterium
GCGAAAAAGGCTCGTTTACAATCTAATTCTTATTGGTTTCACCACTTTTCTGCTCTATTCTTTTTGGGAATATACTGGACTAGTAAGCCATCGTGAGGTAATTACAGACATGATAATTCACGTTGTAATAGCAAACGTGTTTTACTCGATGACTTGGGGATTGGGACTTCTCTCACGGTATTATTTTAAGAGCAAAGGATTCACCAACACTGGGAGGTGGGTTATTTTAGTATGCGGAATTATATTCTCGATTATCGTAACAGACGTGAAATATGTCTTGATGCTTGATGTGCTCTTCGCTTAAGATTTCTCCTTATCCAAGACCTTTGGAATTCTGAAATAATCTGAATCCTTTTGGGGTGCATTCTTCAATGCTTCTTCCTGTGTCAACGAAACCACGGCTACATCTTCGCGCAATCGATTTATTTCTGATGACATAAAAATCAAGGGTTCAACATTTTCTGTATCCACCTCCTGCAATTTGTCCATGAAGGTTATAATACGATCCATGTCCTCGCGAATTGCTGTTTTCGCATCGCCTTCGAATTCAAGACGTGCAAGGTGCGCAATATGATCAACTGTTTCTTCAGAGATTTTCATAGCAGCAAAGATACTAAAAGCACTTTATTTAGTGCACGTTCGGGTATTCTTTAAGAATTGGTTCATTGATAATATCAAACGTGTGCTTCAGTAATTCACTTTGCGTCATTCGTTCAACCTCACTGGTGGGAATAGCTGGATGAATATATACACGACTAATTCCAGGTCTAGCTGGACCCAAAATGTTCGTTGGGTCAGAAAATAAACGATGATTGTTGACAAAGGTCATTGGAACGATCGGCAATTTTAAGTTTTTCGCCAATTGGAATGCACCAGATTTAAATGGAATCATCTTAGGGTTGACATCCGGAATCCTGCCTTCAGGAAAAATCGCCAAAGACCAACCATTTTCAACTTCTTGTGAAGCACGAACGAGCGATCGAGCAGATTTAATTGCACTTCCGCGATGCACAGGAATATTCAATCGCTTGAAGTAAGCCCCTATTATTGGATAATGAAGAAGCTCTCCTTTTCCCAAAAACAAAAATGGATGATTGGGAAGAATTGAAAACAGAAGAAAAATATCTAGGTAAGAGATGTGATTGGCAGCGATGACATATGGTCCATCGGGAATTTCACTTTTCTTTACTTTCTTCACGAAGTAGAAACACAAAATCCGAAATGACCAACTCCAAAAAACGAAGACGCGGAACGCTCTTTTCTTGTTCTTCAAACTAAAAAGTAAGGGGTAAATAATCGGGTACAACAAAATCGCGGTAACTGTAAATACAATTGCCGCGTAAACCTTCCAGACGAGTGAAAAAACACCGAGAACCTTTCCCATTAGATCAAATATAGGAATTTCCGTTGCGTAGAAGTTAATCCTAACAAAATGACTAATTTCGTTTGAAAATCAGGATCACAATGGCACGTATTCTTACTGGCATACAAAGCACAGGAACACCACATTTGGGGAATTTGCTTGGCGCAATAGTTCCAGCAATTGAGATGGCTAATATGCCAGAAAATGAGTCATTTCTCTTCATAGCAGACATGCATTCTTTAACGCAAATTAAGGATGGAGAGACATTACGTCAAAACACCCTTTCAACTGCAGCTACGTGGTTGGCTTTTGGATTGAATCCTGATAAATCTATTTTCTACCGTCAGAGTGATGTAGCTGAGGTTACTGAATTGACTTGGTATCTTCTCTGCTTTTTCCCTTATTCTCGCTTGCAAATAGCAACAGGATTCAAGGATAAAAAAGACCGTTTAGGAGACGTGAATGGTGGATTATTCACCTATCCAATGTTGATGGCAGCTGATATTTTGATCTATGACGCTGAAATTGTACCCGTTGGAAAGGACCAAGAACAGCACCTTGAATTTACAAAAGACGTCGCAAGTCGTTTCAACAATCAGATGGGGGAAACTTTTGTTTTGCCACAAGTCAAATTCAGAGAGGAGACAAAGCTCATTCCTGGTACTGATGGTCTAAAGATGAGCAAGTCGAGAGGCAATGAAATCAACATCTTCCTTACTGATAAGAAACTTCGGAAGCAGATCATGAGCATTTCTACAGATTCTAAGGAGCTAGAAGATGCTAAAGACCCAGACACGTGTAACATTTTTGCGCTTTATAGACTCTTGGCCAGTGAAAGTCAGCAAGTAGAAATGCGCGCTAATTATACGGGTGGAGGATATGGCTATGGCCATGCAAAACAAGCTCTTTTTGAACTAATAACGAATACATATCGCAAAGAACGTGAGAAATACAACCACCTGATGGAACACCCAGAAGAAGTCGAAAACGCACTTAAACTTGGGCAACAAAAAGCGCGCGAAGTCGCGTCAGGAGTACTTCAAAGAGTTCGAGCGAAGCTAGGATACTAAGCAAATCATTTCACTTGCTATTTTTTGTATCTTTGCGTGTCAAACACGTATACAACTATGAGATCAACCCTCTTGTCATTATTCATTTTATCGGGTCTATTACTAGGCTCTTGTGGTGATACTGAAACTCCAACTGAGGACCTCGTTGCAAAAGGAGGGAAACAATATGGAGGTGATTTTAAATTCATGTCACCAGAAAAAATCAAAATTTTATTTCCAACTCACACGGCTGATTTATACTCGTCGCGACTGATTTCTCAGCTATATGAGCCATTAATGGTTTTCGATGTAACTGAAATGGAAGTTGTTCCAGGTGTCGCTGAGAGCTTCGAAAAAAGTGCTGATTCAAAGGTTTATACGTTTAAAATTCGAAAAGGAATTAAGTTCCACAAAGATGATTGCTTTGGTGGTGACGGTGACGAATTAACTGCTGATGACGTCAAGTTCACTTTTGATTTGGCATGTTCAGCCTTAGAAGAAAATCAGATAGGTTACCTTTTGAAAAATAAAATTGTAGGTGCTGATGCATACTATAAAAAGTCTACAAAGAGTATTCCAAAAGGTGGAATCTCTGGAATAACAGTCTCTGGAAATGAGGTTAAATTCACGCTGGCTGGTCCAAGTCCAGGGTTTGAGCGCATTTTGACCAACCCAAGTTTAGGAATTGTATCTAAGACAGCTTACGAGCATTATGGTACTACTAAAGTGAATACTCACCCTGTAGGAACTGGGCCTTTCATGCTTGAATCAATGGAGGACAGTAAAATTGTTTTGAAACGTCACGATTCGTATTGGAGAAAAGATGAATTTGGAAATCAACTCCCATTCTTGAGTCAAGTAATTATGACCTGTTCTAAGGATAAACGTAGTGAGTTCTTGGCATTCCGAAAAGAAGAAATTGATTTGGTTCTTGAAATTCCAGTGGAAGAAATTGATCATATCTTAGGATCATTAGAGGATGCACAAAACGGTAAAAACGTCAAGCATAAAGTAGACGGTCAGCCAAGTTTAAGTATGACATATATTGCCATGGCTTGTGAAAGTGATGAGTTCAGTGACGTTAAAGTTCGTAAAGCATTCAACGTTGCTATTGATCGTGAAACGATTATTGAGAAGTGGCTTGAAGGAGAAGGATCGGCAGCATTAAATGGGTTCGTACCTGTTATGGCTGGCTATGATAATGAAGCAGTACATGGACATGTATTCAATGCAGACCGTGCAAAAGCATTGATGTCGCAAGCTGGCTATCCAAATGGTGCGAATTTCCCAACACTTGATTTCTATGTGAATGCGAAAGAAGGATCAGGAATTCACAAGATGTGTCAGGCGATCGTGAAACAGTTAAAGGAAAGTATCAATGTTAATTTGAACATTAAGTTGTGTACTATCGCAGAGCGAGAGAAAGCTATTGTTGATGGTAAAGCTAAAATTTGGCGTTCTGGATGGATTGCAGATTATCCTGGTCCAGAAAACTTCTTGGGTCTTTTCTATAGTGGAAACCTCGAGAGTTCGTCAATGGTGAACTCGTTCAAGTTTAGCAATGCTGATTTCGACAAAGCTTTTGAGGCAGCATCATCAGAAGGTGATCTTGCAAAGCGAGCTGGATACTTGGTAAAATGTGATCAGATCGTGATTGATCAAGCGGCAACTATGCCTGTTCTTACAGGTGCACATATTGTTATGATTAACGCTCGAGTACGGAACTTTGCAGCGAGTCCAATGGAATCGTTGAACCTCACCGGTGTGTTCATAAAAGAACAGAAGAAGAATCAACCACAACAAGAAGGACAATAACACGCCCATTCATAGTTAATAGCCGTTGTCAGTACTTGATAACGGCTTTTTTATGCGTGCAAAACTTCTTTGATGATATCGTACGAATCGATTTTATCGAACCCAGGTACGTGGATTCTAAAGTAGTCAAGCATTACTTCAAGCGCCTTTTCTCGAACAGATCTGCCGAATGTTAATGCTTCTTGTCCTGTAACTCTAGCGCGAATTAATGCTACTTCATCTCCAGAAACAACTCTATTGCCAATTCGATCAAATGACTCGAAAGTGCCCTCATCCAAATTAAAATACTGTGAGGTTTCATCCTTCACGTAAGGTTGAATTCCAAGCATTTCTGATAAATCGATTAAAAAATAAACGGGGAATAAATAATATCCTTCTGAATCATTGAGCAATTTAACACGCTCTTCAATAAACCCAAACATGGCCGTATCAACCTCATCTGGATGCACACATTTACGCACAATTTCAGCAATAAAAAATGCGATTGTCGCCTTGATTGGATCAAACTGGAACTGATGGGTGGTTGCGGGCTCAACGGCTGTTAGGTGAAGTAAATCACTGTCCTTGCGTTCGAAATACGAGAGCTCTCCAATAGACATTGGAAAAAGACTATGCGCTTTCTTCTTGCCACCCTTAAAGATGAATTTCCGAAGGCCTTTTTCCTTCGTATAGAATGTAACTATTAAGCTTGTTTCTGAATATGCAAGTCGATGGAGGAAGATTCCAATATCTGTAGCCTTCATGCTATCGTACTACCAACACTTTGCCAACCTTACGACCCTTTCCTTCATTCGGCGCTGTCCAGATTAGATATACACCTGTACTTACAGGTTCGCCCGAGAGCAATTTCCCATCCCAAGTGGCTGTGCCTCCATTTGAACTACCCTTATAGACAACATTTCCTGCTGCATCTGTAATTTTCACGTCCGAATCATAGCGAATTCCTTGGATCGTAATTGGTCCAGTAAAGTCTGGTCGAACTGGATTTGGAAACACCTTTACATCCGAATAATTGGGATCTTCTAACGTCGCGTCCGTGCGATAAGAGATTAAACCTTTGTCAGTAATCACGAACAATTCACCCGTATTATGATCAATCTCGAGATCGAAAATAGTATTAGAAATTAACGGTGAATTTTCGGCAGTGTGATGCTCAATAACTTCTAAGCCATCTGCTGATAACAAGATTATTCCCGCATTGTCTGTGCCAAACCATTTGCGATTGGCTCCATCTACTTCAATATCTGAAATCGCGGTAGCACCCAAGACAAACTCAACGTTTCCTTCAAATTCAAGTTTGATTCGTTGTGCATTGTAATCACCGGCTGCTGCATCAAAAGCATTTGACGCATTGTATAATACTGCAAATCCATTTTCTGTTCCAATCCATAATTCATTGTCGAAATCAACTGCCATTGCAGTTACTTCATTTGAGGGCAATGCACCAGTTAATTCGCCAGTATTCAACGTCACGATCTTATCGTCACTAGCAATAGATGGTGTACCATTATCGTTCAAACCATGTAACTGACCTGCTCTAAATGAACACCATTTATTGCCGTCATTGTCAATGACCATTTTTCGGGAAAACTTATTTTTTGCTTCATTCCCAACATCAAAGGAATACCATTCTCCTTCAGTAGTATAGACTTTAATTGGTTCATTTGTTCCTCCATTGAGCACCCAAAGGTTTCCAGTATTATCGTATTTAACAGATGTCACAAGAGACATTCCAATTCCAACTGTAGTTGCGTCAATTCCAGAATTAGCTGAAGTCATTGTGTCCACCACTTGGTCTGATTCAATAAGTGATATTGGCACATACGAATAGGTTCCAATTGCCATTTTTTCTTTATCAAGAGGATTGATCGAGACAGATAAGTAATCCCAAATTTGAGCTCCCGACCACATTGACATATTCAATGGATCATAGAGTTTCCATTCCTCATCTTCAAAGGTATACACGCCACTATTGTTGAATAACGAGAGATTTCCAGCAACTGCCCCACTTGTGATTGCTAGCTTTCCACGTGACCAGTCCATTGTATAAAATTCGTTTTTCGGCGGACCTGAGAAACTAAGATTCTCCATATATCCACCCTCCACGCTCACCAATCCAACACGTGAATCCGCGAACCAATATTTACCATCCCTGTAACTTGCCTGTGCCACATGTGGATCGCCAAAAGGATAATCGCCGATAACGAGGAAGTGACTATAATCTGCATTGTAGACGATCGTAGCACCACGATAATGAGCGGCTAATTTACCATCTACATTATTAATTGCTGTGATTTCCATGTCAAAGCTTTCCGATATTGTTGTTGCCAATCCAGATGCTGTCAATCTAAAAACACTGTCCAGTCCAAATGCATCATCTCTGAATAGAAGAAAGATTTCATTGTTGATCATTTCCAATTCCTGATACGTATTTGCACTCAACGTAGGCACACGCGAATCAATTGTCCAATTACTAGGATCTGCCAAAGCGATATTATTGAGATCACCTGTATACATCAAATTCGTTGTGAGGGCAAAAATGGTATCATTTCTAAACTCAACATCTATGATTGCCTGATTCCCATTCGTTGGATAGTACGTATCCCGAACTTCCATTTTCACTGGATCAATTTTCACAACCGCGAATCCTGTAGCACAATAGATGTATCCATCGTGTTCCACCATTTTATAGATCTTCTTTGACCCTTGAATCTCAGCGAGCTTAATCGCAGGAATATTGCTCAACGTATTATTACTAATCAGGTCGATGTTTCCATTCTCATACCCAATCACTACAGCATCAGTAGTCGTGGAATGCCCCAAACAAGAAATGGTGATATCAGAAAGTCCCGTGACCACATCCCATGTCGTAAGTTCATTCGAACTATAGTCGTACTCGGCCAAACCATTGTTGAACGCCGCGAAAACTTTATCGCTTAACGGCACGACACCCAAGGCATTTTGAGAAGGAATATGAAGTCGCCATTGTCCAGTACCCACTTGCGCGGAAGCACTGACTGAAATAAGAAGAATTGCAATAAGTAGTCGCATTAATCAATTTTATATGCCTAAAAACGCATTTCAAACGAAAATATTTGATTTCAAGGAGAAAAGCGAGCACAATGGTACACTTTTTCCTTGTTGGTTTGAGTGTTACTGTTAATTTTGCGCTGTGATCGAAGGGTTGAGAAACTCACATTGAGTTTTTGAGATTTGATTTGGTTATGATAAGGCAGTGTGAAACAACAGGTCTTTTTGAGATTTAGTCTCTTCACAAGGCAAGTATGCCCCGTGACGCATCCCGATAGCTATCGGGAGAATAGCACAGAGGTAAATGAAAACAATGGCCCCGTGGCGCAACTGAATAGCGCATCAGATTTCGGCTCTGAGGGTTACAGGTTTGAATCCTGTCGGGGTCAC
>JBLHON010000177.1:0-7632 GCA_047621865.1 Crocinitomicaceae bacterium
TGGCAGGTCCTTCCTGAAGATGAATATGAAGAAGCTATAGCGCCCTTGATGCGAACAACAACCTGGCAAAATCGGGCAAAAGTACTACGCGAAAAGGTCATCTCCTTCTATAAGAATCATCCTGGGAAAGCCTACACAGGTATTTCATGGAGGTTTTCTAAATTCACCATTGATCAGCCAGAAAAATTGGGCAATCAGATTTATGCTATTTGGCTGGCGATATCCATATTAGTTCTACTCCTTTTCCGAAAAAGACTCTTCGTCCTGAGCAAATCCACGATTTTGAATTGGATAGCATTTCTGTTGCCCATCTACACAGCTTGCATACTTTCGTTGTTCGTTTATGTTGGCGAGCGTTATAATCTGACTTCAAATCTCGTTTTCATTTTGGGATTGCTCCTTTACGCTGGAACTTTATATCAACTTCTTAAAGAGCGCTTAAAATTGGTTGTCTTCAATGGTTTTATGATTGGTTCCTTGCTTGAAGATAGACAGGAATTCTAGTGAACGAATCCATGTAATTGACCCTAAATTACCTCAAATTCGGATGATCTTTCCTCATTTCTGAAGTCCAAATGACACTTGAAACTTCACTCCATTCGCGTAAAATGGAACGATCTGATGACAACTCAAATAAACTTTCTATCGATCAAAACACCCTTCTTATTGAATATTTGACCCTTTTTGATGATTATTTGGATAAAAATCGTGATTTGAGCACAATAAAGTATGCATGCACAAGTTTTTAATAATAGCAGCTACTAAAGAATTAACAACCCTTAAAATAAACAGCATGATGAAATTCGCAATCACATGCCATGTTTTGTTCATGGCAACAGGAACATTTGCACAACCAGGCAGTGCAGATCAAGAAGTCTTAATGGTGAATTCAACAGTGCCATTGATCGAAGCAAGAGCTACAGAGCTACCAGATATTATCACTTTGGAAGATGAATATACGCTCTTACTGGGAAATTCGGAAGACGAAATGTCAGTTGGAATTGGCTCAGATTATCCAAGCTCGTTAGCGTCATTGGAATTGGGAGACAGCGATAAAGGCTTTCTCGTAAATCGAATGACGGAATACCAAGCAACTATTTTTGAAATGTCTTTGGGCATAGCAGAAGAAGGAATGATGATCTATAATATTGACAAGGGCAACTTACAAATCTGGAATGGGACACGCTGGATTCCTGCAGGCGAAGGAAAATTGTCGCTTGATGAGCATGAATTGAAAATCAATGATAGCAAAACAGTAGACCTCTCCAAGTACGCTGATAATACAGATCAACAACAATTGACAAATGCCTCGTTGGATGGTAAAACATTGACAATTGGAATTGAAAATGGCAACGATATCTCGGTAGATCTTTCTCCAATCTTCGCGGAATATGAAGCACGATTAGTAGAATTAGAGAATAGAATGGCCACTTCTGAGCCATTGAAACCTGCAGTTTTGGATTTGGCTAATCAGGCAATGCTTTATCAGAACACGCCAAACCCAATTAGTAGTAGATCGACAATTAAGTACTTCATTCCCGAAGAAGCAAAATCAGCTGAGCTGGTAATTAGCAATTCAATGGGGCAGGTGCTCGTACGCAAAAATTTATCCCTCAGAGGAGGAACAGGATTGGAATTGTTCGATGCAGGTGAGCTCTCAACAGGTATTTACTATTGTATGCTTTATGTTGATGATCAAAAAATTGACACCAAAAAAATGATGGTAGAATAATACTTCGTAGTAGTAGTAGTAGTAGTAGTAGTAGTAGTAGTAGTAGTAGTAGTAGTAGTAGTAGTAGTAGTAGTAGTAGTAGTTTCAGACCAATTTGCGAGAGCGATTGGTCTGTTTACTTTTAAAAATAAGCCGTGGTCATTAAAATGATGAGAAAAGAAGGGTTTACATTGTGCTAATGTCAAATTCTTCTACTTTGACAACAGTCGTTGGCCCTTGATTTCCATGAGATCCTGCTACACCTCGAACTCCAATTAAACCTGGCAAGCCATCAACTTGTCCCGTGTCTGCTGTACCACCTTTTCCAGCTTTACCGCCTTCTCCATAGGTTCCATTTCTTCCACCTGGATTGTTTACTGCGACCTTTCCAGCTGAAGCACTGGCATTCGTATGGATTGTCACACTAACTATTCCTCCATGTCCACCATTACCACCATTTCCGCCATTTCCGCCATCTCCACCATGTCCTGTGCGATCTGATCCATCTTCAGTTACTTTTCCATCTTTCCCGTCACCTCCATCACCAGCATCACCACCATCTCCACCTGCTCCTCCAGGAAAATCAAAAACGCATTCGTCATTGTTTACACTCTTGTATCGCCACACCTCACCACTTACATTATTTGTAACCTTTACGCGTGATTCAGCTTCAACTTTCCAAATGTGCACAGTATAATTACCACCATTGGTTCCATTTTCACCAAGAGGTCCATCATCGCCGTCCTTACCATTACGACCAACCAGTCTTGTTCCTCGGTTTTTCTGATCTTCGCCATCCGAACCTGATCGAAAATATTCACCTATATGAAGAGGACCTCTGTAATTAAGCGCCACACTATCTGTAGCTGAAAATGTTTCCTCCTTATCACTCATCACGAGTTCAGCAATTATAACTTCATTGTTAAACGTTGTTGGATGACCGAGAATCTTTACTTGATCGCTTGAAGTGAAATCCAATTTTGGCGAGTTGATTTGCAATTTTTTATGATTCGTCACAACTATTTCCTCTCCACTAATCATCAGTGCAACCACCTTAGCTGAGATTTGTTTGCCGTAATTAATGTTCTGATCTGGATTGTGATCAATATAAAGTCGTTGAATATTGGCAATGTCTAACTTCTTAGAATTTCCACAGCTCCATAAAAGTGACGCAGATACGATCGATAATAAAATAAGTGTCTTCATAAGTTGGTGAATTTAAGAGGTTTCAACCGAATTTGCAATCACTTCCCAGACCTTCTTTGCAGAATCGTCCCATGAAAAGAGTTTACTTCGTTCCAATCCTTTTTGAATGAGTGTCTCACGCAGTGCTTCATCTGATAGAATCTGTGTCAATTTTTCGAAAATATCCTGAACATCAAATGGGTCACAGTAGAGTACTGCATCCCCTCCAACTTCGGGTAAAGACGACTTATTTCCAGCCAAAATAGGTGTGCCCGATCGCATTGCTTCAACCAATGGAATTCCAAATCCCTCGAAATAAGGAACGAATGTAAACACTGTGGCAGAAGCCATAACTCTTGCCAATTGTTCAAGAGCTAAATGTCCAGTAAAGTGCACACGTTTTTTTAATGCCTCGTCGAATTCAGTTTCAAATCCTGATCGTTTCCATAGGGCTTCGCCAACAATTATCAATTCATATGGACAATCAGGGTCGCTCTTGAGTAAACAGGAGTAGGCTTCGAGAAGACGTTTTAGATTTTTTCGAGGATGCAAGGCTCCTACAAATAACAGAAAGGGTTTTCCATTGGTATATTGATCACGGATTTTCTGTTTTTCAGAATCAGAAATCGGTTGAAATACTTCTGATGCACCATTCCATGAAACAGTTATTTTATCGCTCGGCTGCCCATAAGTAGTACAAATATCTTTCTTTGACGCCTCTGAGACAGTAATAATATGACGCGCTTTTTCGGCAAATTTCGGAAAGAACTTCCGAAGATAAACACGCGGACTTTTTGGCAAATCCTCTGGATAATGCTCAAAATTAATGTCGTGAATAACGGATATTTGTGGAATTTCAGTTTTCAAACTTAAATAACCATCAGGCGAATAAAATATATCAGCTCGGTGTTTTTTGAGTGCCCTCGTCACAGAATGATTGAACCAAATTTTGAAAAGAATTGGATGTCGAGCTTGTGGTTTCAGGACAACAGGTTCAACATTAGTTCCAAAGATGAATCGCTCATCATAAGGTCGATCAAAGAAAAAGATAAAGGTATGCTCAGGATGATTTTGCACCAGTCGTTTAACAATCTCATTGGTGTACCAACCAAAACCTTCCATCTTAGTTGGAAGCAAGAATCGAGTGTTAACTGCTATGCGCATATAACGAAGTTAACAGGATTTATTCCAAGTGAACGCGCGATTAGAATTTGATCCTCTTTCTTGCATCAATTATTCAGAATAAGTCATGATTGGATTCGTTCGCTTTTCATGTGCAATAGTCGTTTCAGGACCATGACCACAATAGACTACAGTTTCTTCAGGTAACTCAAACATCTCAGTAACAATCGAATTTTTAAGCACGTTTAAATCACCTCCTGGCAAGTCATAGCGACCAAAACTTCCTTGGAAAAGAACATCGCCATTAATTACAAATCCCTCCTCACGATTGTAAAACACAACATGTCCTGGTGCATGTCCAGGGGTAAATTTAACGTCAAAATTGATCGCTCCTAGTGAAATTGATTCACCTCCTTTTAAGAGATGAGTTGCTTGAGAAGGAGCAGGGATATATCCAGTGAATCCATAGACATGAGCATACTCAGAGACAGATTCCAATGTTTGAACATCGAGCTCGTGTTGGTAAAAATCGAGCGAATAGGTGTTTAAAACATATGCCAGACCAAGTACATGGTCAATGTGAGCATGTGTCAACAAGACAGCTAATGGACTCAAATTATTTTCAGAAATGAATGAAGAGAGCTCTTCTTGTTCAGATCGCTCGTAACAACCTGGGTCGATAATAACACAATCTGCGCCATCATGAACGATATAGGTGTTTTCTTGAAAACCATTGAAGGTGAATTTTTCTACAGATAATGCCATAATTATTGACTGTTAAGGGTATTTAAGTACAAAATTAGAACGATTTTGCTGTAGATTACAATCAGGCACTATTTTTGAAGGTACTCTTTCACTATATTTGACAAAAATTATAATCATGAAGTACGTATTCATTCTATTTATTGGAGTTCTCTTGACGAGTTGTGGAACAAAAATTCCATTTACAAATAACGTGAAAGAAGAATTCAGCTTGGAGACTGAACAATCAATGGCTAAAGTCCAGTTTTACACATCGGCGACCATTAAGCTCGAGCGAAGCAAGGAGTCTGGAAATCAAGGGACTACAAGCGATGGTGCCTTAGTTACAAATTCTAATAAGGAGCAAGATGTCATTGTGATTCCAATTGGAACAAAATGTGTTTTCGAAAGATTGGATGAGGAAAATATTGTCGTTCGTTTTGAGCCAGGATTAGGACATACGATTTCGTTTGGTGTTCGTCAAGGACAGGCATCTGGGAAATATTACTTACTCGCAGATTGGACAAACACGACTGGTGGAGAAGTTGAATATGGCAAAGGAACCTATTTTGCAACCACTTCTAGTGGAACAGCTTACCTCCAAGTAGTTCGGAAAAAACTCGCAAAAACGAAACGTAAAGAGCGTTTTGTAAAAGGGATGAAAGTTTAGTTCAAATTACATTGAACAATGGGTCGCTTGTCTTAGATGAGCGACCTTTTTTTATGAATTAATGTTATGTTAAGAGTCGGCATGTTTTTTTTCTGCATTTTTGATTTATGAAATTGATCAACCGTGAGTTAAGTTGGCTCTCTTTTAATGAGCGTGTTCTTCAAGAGGCACTTGATGAGGAAGTTCCAATCATTGAGCGAATGAGATTTTTGGGAATCTATTCCAATAACATGGATGAATTCTTCCGTGTTCGTGTGGCTTACATTCGAAGAATGATTGCACTCGAAAAGCGAAAAGTGGATGGATTCAGTGGAACTCCAGCAGAACTTTTGGAAGAAATTCGCAACGTTGTGATCAAACAGCAAAAGAAATTTCAAGTTGCATACACGAAAATTTTAAACCTACTCGAACGGGAAAAGATTTTTCATATCACAAATGAAGAACTCTCCCCAGAACAGATCAAAGAACTATCAGCCTACTTTAATCGTAGGCTCAAACATGCCATTGTACCCATCATTCTCAATAAGAAAACCCCTTTTCCTCAGTTGAAAGAAACTGGGATATATCTTGCCGTAGAGATGCATGCAACAGGCAAAGAAAAATACCGTACAGCCCTTATAAAAATTCCAGATGAGTTCCCCCGATTTTATCGAATGAAAGATAAAAACAAGGAATTTGTTATTCTATTAGACGATATTATTCGTCTCAACATGAGCACCATTTTTTCAATTTTCGTTTTCGATTTGATCGAGGCATATACGTTCAAATTTTCGAGAGATGCCGTGCTAGATCTTGATGACGATATTTCGATTTCCTTTATGGAAAAAATTCGGAAGAGTCTGGGCAAACGAAGCCTTGGACAGCCCGTACGATTTGTCTATGATGAGGAAATGCCCAATCGTCTACTCAACTATCTATCGCAGAAACTGAATTTGCATGATGGTGTGAATTCGATCCCAGGTGGGAAATACCACAATTTTAAAGACTTCATCTCCTTTCCAGATTTTAAACGACCTGATTTTGTCTATCCAAAAAGAAGTGCAAGCTCGCATCCACGGCTTGTCAATCAGAGGAGTTTAATCAAGGAAATCGCCATGTCAGACGTACTCTTGCATTTCCCCTATCAGCGATTTGATCACGTGGTGGATTTATTGAGAGAGGCGGCCATTGATCCAAAAGTACGTTCGATAAAAATCAATGTTTATCGTGTTGCCAGGAAATCACAGATTATGAATGCATTGATTAATGCAGTGAGTAACGGGAAACAAGTTTCTGTCATAATTGAATTGCAAGCGCGATTCGATGAAGAAAATAATCTCTATTGGGCGAATACACTTCGCGAAGCTGGTGCAAAAGTGTCGTTTGGAAAACCGGAAGAAAAAGTGCATTCCAAATTGATGCAAATCCATCGAATTGGGAGTAAAAGGGAGTTATTGATTACATACATTGGAACGGGTAATTTTCAAGAGAAAACGGCAAGAATTTATGAAGACCTTGGTTTACTTACTGTAGATGAGCGAATAGGAGAAGAAGTGCGCAAAGTCTTTGATGTCCTAGATGGTTTTAATAATGATTACCGTTTCGAACACCTTCTGATTGCTCCTTTTTCCATGCGTAATTCTCTGGAGGAATTAATTCTTACGGAAATTAAAAATGCGGAAGAAAGGAAAGAGGCCTTCATTCGAATTAAGTTGAATAACCTTGTTGACTCTGAAATCATTTCATTGCTGTACAAGGCGAGCCAAGCTGGAGTTAAAGTCGATCTGCTTATTCGTGGGGTATGTTGCGTCGTTCCGGGAGTAGAGGGCTTGAGCGAGAATATTACGATCAGAAGTATTGTTGGACGTTATTTGGAACATTCGCGTTACATGATTTTTGCCAATGGTGGAGAACTGAAATATTATTTGTCTTCTGCAGATCTAATGGAGAGAAATCTCGATCGACGAATTGAAGTTGGATGTCCAATTTACGACGAAGCAATTCAACAACAATTGCGAAAGATTTTCGAAATTCAATGGAAGGGAAATGTCAAATCCAGAATCATTGATGAAGCACAAAAGAATGTGCATTACAAAAGAGGGTCTGAGCACTTTGATTCTCAATCTGAACTGTATGATTTCTACAAATTGGCACTCTAGGTGGAACATGCATTATAAATTTAACGAGAAGAGCCGCACTTATATAAGCACGGCTCCTTTCTTAC
>JBLHON010000178.1:0-7535 GCA_047621865.1 Crocinitomicaceae bacterium
ATTTGGCAATGAGAGAGGAAGCGATTATACACCAACAACGTTTTATTTTTAACTGAATATGAAACTAACCTTACAATTAATAATTGCGCTATTCATCACGAACGGGATGTTCGCGCAAACTGAAAATTACTGGACGAAAAAAGCTGATTTTGGAGGCCTCAAACGCGAACGAGCAGTGGCATTTACTGTGGGCAATGAAGCATTCGTTGGGACAGGTATTGACACGATGGAAGTCGTACTCGATGATTTCTGGAAGTATGACGTGACTCTTGATGCATGGACACAAGTAGCAAGTATCCCTGGCTCGATTAGAAGAAATGCTGTTGCTTTCAGTATTGGAAATTTTGGCTACGTTGGAACAGGAATGGACTTTGCAGTTGCTTCAGATTTTGGATCATCAACACTTGACGATTTCTGGCAATATGACCCAGTTGGAAATTTATGGTCGGCAAAAGCAAGCTACCCTGGTGGATTTGGTGGTGGTCTCTATTTCGCAACTGGATTTGCGATTGGTGGCAAAGGATATATCTGTGGTGGTAAAATGGGGCCTAACAATTACACGAGTGAGTTTTGGGAGTACGATCAGAGTCTTGATCAGTGGGCTCAACTCGCCAACTTCCCTGGTGGAGTGCGTTACCAACTTTCAAGTTTTACGATCGATAATGTAGCTTATGTAGGATTCGGAACAGATCAGGATATTTATCGAAAAGATATCTGGGCGTATGATGTTACAACAAGCACATGGACCGCTAAAAACGATTTCCCAGCAAGCGAGCGAGCATCTTCAACCACTTTCACGATTGGACAACGTGGCTATGTCTGCATGGGTGCAAATGGTGGAATATTGGATGATCTATGGCAATACAATCCATTCACAGATGGTTGGAGCGTAAAAGCGAACTATGGTGGCACTGCAAGAAAGAACGCTATTGCATTCTCCTTAGATGGAAAAGGATACGTTGGAATTGGTAAAGGGTATTCAGGTAAGAAGCAAAGCATGTGGGAATACACTCCCAACACAGGATTAGGATTAAATGAAAACTTAATAGATCTTTCAATCTATCCAAATCCAACAAGTGATTATCTCCATATTTCATCTCCAGTGAATACAATTAATGCCATTGAACTTTATTCAATAACAGGAAAAATGGTTTACTCAGGAGAGTACAATCAAACCATTGATGTTCGAGATCTGCAATCTGGATCTTATATTTTATTTGCCAAAGAAGAGAATGGATCAGTGATCGCTAAACACAACTTTATCATTCAATAATATGAAGGGAATTCTAATAATAGTACTTGCGTCTATAAGTCTAAGCAGTTATGGACAAGATGTATGGGGAGCGAAAGATTCTGTTAAAGGCTCAGGTCGATCAGTTGCTTCAAGTTTTATGCTTAATGGCGAGGCATATATTGTTGCCGGCCTCGATGGAGGTGGATTTCGAAGAAAAATGCATTCCTACCTCTTCACGGAAGACGATTGGGATCCAGAAGAGTCTCTTGGTGGACTTAATGGTGCAGGGCTCAATCGTGGATCTGCTTGTGCATTTGGCATTGGTTTCAAGGCATACGTTTGTATAGGACAAGGTGATGTAATTGGATTTTTCAGTGATACCTGGGAGTTTGATTTAGTGACTCAAACCTGGGCACAAAAAGCTGATTTTGCAGGTGGTCCTCGTCGTCAAGCAGTCTCATTTGTGATTGATGATATAGCTTATGTTGGAACAGGTAATTCGCCGACTGGATTTAAAAAGGATATGTATAAGTATGATCCAACAACAAACATTTGGACACAACTGAATGACTTTGGAGGGACTGCTCGTAAAGAAGCAGTTGGATTCACAATGGGCTTACAGGGCTATGTTGGAACTGGAGATGATGGTATCATGCTAGATGATTTTTGGCAATATGAGCCAACTACGGATTCTTGGAGTCAGAAAACGAACTGTCCAGGAAACGCCCGAAAGGGAGCTGTTGGCTGGGGGATTTTCCCGAATGCATATATCTGTACTGGAGAAGACAACACATTTACCTATACATCTGATCTGTGGGAGTACAATTACTTCTTGGACACGTGGATTCAGCGCACAAGCATGCCTGGACCTGGAAGAACTGGAGCAGTCGCTTTTGTGATCAATAATCAAGGATTCGTGGCTACAGGATACAGTGGAATTTTCTTAGATGACATGTTCACGTACCAGCCAATTTTGGGTGTAGATGATTTAGCAAATAAGGCGAATGTATTGATATACCCAAATCCAGCAGTTGAAGTTTGTCATGTAAAAACAGACCTTAAAGGACTGGAATTAAATCTTTATTCTTTAAATGGTAAACGCTTGAATCAAGAAGTTCAGGTAATTGAAACTCCAGAAGGATTCTCAATTAAGCGCAATGGATTGCCTGCTGGACAGTATTTCGTTCAATTGGTTGACGCGCACTTTGGTGTTGTTTACAATGGAAAAATCATCTTCTCTTAAATGAAAATAATTGGCTTTACAATTGGGGCAGTTCTGATATTTGGGGCCTGTACAGACATAGAAACAACTGTGTCTAATGACGCAACAGATAAAACGGAAGAGCCTGGAACTGATTTAACGATCAAGGACGACACGACCTCAAAATCAGCGACACCTAAGTTCTCCTATAAATTAGTTGTGACTCCCGAAGGTGATTGGGGCTACCATATTTTCGAAGGTTCAAAAATTCTAATCAAGCAAGAACTCATTCCAGCAGTACAAGGAAAGTCAGGATTTGACACAAAAGAAAAGGCTGAAAAAACAGCCTTATTCATCATCAATAAATTGGAGAATAATATTTTCCCTCCTAGAGTTACTCCCGAAGAATTAGATAGTTTGGGAGTTCTTCCTGAGGTTAAATAACTGGATTATGAACCACATCCAACACAGTCTATATGACTATCTGTTGGTTTCACGCCCTTCAATTGCATTTCAAGATTATGAATCTTATCCTTGAGATCCATATCCTGAAACATGTCTCCAGTTAACTGTGATTTAAGTCCTTCAATCTCTTGTGCAAGATCCGTTGATATAGCTAAAGTTTCCATAAGCAGAATTTTATTTTGACTAAAATTACAAAAGCATTCAAGCGAATTTACAGCGTGAAAAACAAGTTATTCACGTTCATTTGTAAATTCAGTGGAAAAAAAAAGATGATCGTTTTTCGGAAATTCTCTACTTAATTTTGTAAGGAGACTTCTTTAAAACAAGCTCAAAAACATCTATTTACCTCCTCATCTCTAGCCCTTTAATCTCAGCGTTTTCATTTGCCTTAAAAATCGCTGACTCTGAACAAAAACTTGATTATATTAGCTGAAAAGGTCCTGCATGACATTTTCAGAAGATAAATTTAAAGAACACATTAAACAGGTTGTTGCTACCCAAAATAAGGACAGCGATCGATCATTGACATTAGACGAGTTGAAAGAACTTGCTGAATCAATGGGTGTTTCAGAATCTGAATGGAATGAACTCATGTTGAAGGCAGAAGTGTCTTTAAATACAGGACTCGCTCATTTGAAAGTTCAAAATTATACGGATGCAATTGCAAGTGCTGAAGAAGCTACTTCAATCAACCCATATATTAAGGATGGAAATGCAATTCTCGCACAATCCTACTACAAATTGGGCATCGTGGATAAAAATGATGACCTCTTTATTCAAGCAGAACACTATGCGCGAATGGAGCTTAAAAATGATCCACTCGATTCGATTGCTCTAAATGTTCTCTCTGCAATTGAAAACATTCGAAAGGAAGGAAAATACTCTGGAAAGCTGATCAAAACAATCATTTTTGTGATTGGTGGAATCCTGTTGATCTTCTTCCTACTCTACATGTGCAATGATAGTCTCCAGGAAAAGAGCGTCCGTGAAATCATTCGTGAAGAAACAAATCAGACTGATGATGATCGCTTGACAGGTCTACAGAGAGAAGCAAAAAAATTGGAAGCCTCATACATTCAGGCTATTGAGACTAGAAATGAGCATGCCTTGGAAGTTGTAGGCTCGATCAGTGATTATTCACTCAAACGAAACTTTAAAGAAGCTGTCCTAGATTACGATACTGACAAAATTATGCGCTCTGAGCAAAATTACAGATTGGTTCTCTCTGAGGTGAAAAATCATATGACGTTTAGCACCAATACGCGCATTACTTTAGAAGGAGATGATAACAGAATCAACATTGCAAAAAAACGTTACGTCGAATCAGTTGCTGCTTACAATTCTACATTAGATGGTGCTACAACCGAGAAATCATTCGAAGAAATTGAACCAAGAAAATGACCGTTTTATGATAAAGTCACTGCTCGCAAGTCTCCTTGTTCTACTTAGCTTCGCATCTTGGAGCCAATTCAACAATGTATCAGAAGTTCCGAATCCAAAGTTGGGAGGTACAGGCCATGTATCTAATCCTGATGATATTATCTCAGATAGAGATGTAGATTTCATCAATGAGACACTCACAGAACTCGAAATCGCTGATTCATTCCAGGTTGTAGTTGTTGCTGTCAATTCAATCGGGAATAATGTACTGGAGGATTTTGCGAACGATCTCTTTGAATATTGGGGGATTGGACGTGCAGATAGAAATGATGGGATCATGGTGCTTTTCGTGAAAGATCAGCGCGTATTGAGGATGGAAATTGGTGATGGGATGGGCACGCTAATACCAGACACTCGTTCCAATGATATTCAGCAAATCTCAATGATTCCTTTCTTTAAAAATGGAGAATATTCTAAAGGACTGAAGGAAGGCGTTCGAACGATTGCATTCGAATTAAAGGGGAAGGTTGTCAGCAAATTTAATCGTCCCAGCTATGAATTTGACGAACGAGAACTTTTGAATAGAGGAAATGAGGAGGCGGAAAGCACTACCCGATGGTGGATGATTCGTATAAGCGTGTGGCATGCAATTGGTCTGATCATTTTCCTAATTGCCCTCATTATTTCAAGGTTCAAACAAGATCCTTACGACAAATACAGGATCGTACGTCAATTTCATGTAGCGATCTGGGCAGTTCTCTTTCCGCTCACGCATATCTTCATTTACTTCATGGCAAAAAAACTCAAGCATCGTTATCGAGAAATGATTCGATTCTCTGGAATAACTGGAGAAATGATGCATAAATTGAATGATACTGAAGAGGACAAATACCTCTCAAAAGGACAGCTCACAGAAGAAGTTATTCGAAGCATTGATTACGATGTTTGGGTGACCAATGAGAATGAAGATGTGCTCGTGCTTGCCTACAGAAAAATGTTCACGAAGTATGTCAAATGTCCTGTCTGCAAATTTAAGACATATCATAAAGTTTACGACAAAACGATTCAATCGCCAAGTTATTCGTCTTCGGGAACAGGTGAACGAAAACACGCATGTATGAATTGTGAACATGTGGATATTAAGACCTACTCAATTCCCAAGTTGGTGAAAGCTTCAACAGCTTCTCGCAGCAGTTCTGGTTGGTCAAGCAGTTCAGGCAGTAGCTGGAGTGGAAGCTCCTCTAGTGGCAGCAGTTCTTGGGGTGGAGGCTCGTCAAGTGGAGGTGGATCAAGTTCTAGTTGGTAACTAAAAGAGATTATGATCAAGTCGATTTTTATATTTATCCTGCTTCTTTCTAGTTTCGCTTCGCGGAGTCAGGAAGTGGAGATTGATTCCATCACTCGATATAATGACGTCTCTGAAATTCCAGATCCAAAATTAGACCCTGAAACTGGCTATGTCTCAAATCCTGATGGGATTATCAATGAAGCTGACATTGAAAGAATCAATCAAGTTTTAGAACATTTAAAAAAAGTTGATTCTTTCCAAGTTGCTGTAGTTGCTGTAAACTCAATTGGCGACAATGTACTTGAAGATTTTGCAGCAGACCTATTTGAACTTTGGGCAATTGGAAATGCAGAGCGGGACGATGGCTTACTCGTGCTTTTTGTCAATGATCAGCGTGGAATAAAATTCGAAACTGGGTATGGCATGTCTACTCTATTGTCTGATACACGTTGCCATGAAATTCAGCAAGAGTTCATGATTCCTCCTTTCAAGAGAGGAGAATATTCTCTGGGAATTAGAGGTGGAATTCTCGCGATTGCTTTAGAATTAGGAGGGAAAACGGTCGCAACATTCAACCCAGAACCTCGCGTATCTGAAAGCTACAATACCAATGTCATGGCGAATAACGCCGAGCTCGACAATTTTCTCCTCCTCATACAGAAGCATGAGGAGGACAGAAAAATGGCGCGCGCGAACTTCTACAAAAACCTCCTCCTTGGAGTTATTGGATGGCACGCAATTGGTCTACTTTTATTCCTTTTTGGAATGCTTATCATTCGTTTGAAGCAAGATCCCTATGATAAATTCAATATTATTCGTCGATTCCATGCCTGGGGCTGGATCTTGGTTTTTCCAATCACCCATGCTTTCATCTATCGTTTGGCCAAAAAATTAATGTTTCGCTATAGAAATAGTATTCGCTTCTCGGATAAAAACGGGGAGATAATGAGGATGTTAAACGATGAAGATGAAGACAAGTTCCTATCCTCTGGACAACTTAGTGAAGAGCTCGTGAAGAGCGTCGACTATGATGTTTGGATCACTTCAGAATCAGAAGAATTACTTGTCCTGGGATATAATCCCCGCTTCACAAAATTCAAACCCTGTCCAAATTGTGCATTTAAAACTTTCTTGAGAATACATGATGTGATCCTCTCTCGCGCTACCACTAGTGCAGCTGGAAGTGTTGAAAAGAAAATGGTTTGTGCGAATTGCAAGCATATTGTCAAAAAAACATACGTCATCCCAAAAATCAGGCAACGTGTAAGAGTCTCGAGATCAAGTTCTGGCTGGAGCAGTAGTTCAGGAAAGAGCTGGGGAAGTAACAGTGGTTGGAGTAGCAGCAGTAGAAGCAGTCGAAGTAGCAGTAGCAGTCGAAGTAGCAGCAGTAGAAGTAGTAGCCGTTCATCTTCCAGTAGCAAGAGCTCATGGGGCGGCGGCAAGTCTGGTGGAGGTGGTGCAAGCTCCCGCTGGTAATAGAAATAATTCAGTAACAGAAATAGCGTACATATTCAAATTATGCATACAATTATCGAGGATTTACAGTGGAGATATGCGACAAAGCAATTCGACTCCACCAAGCGAGTTTCAACAGAAGATTTGGAAGTGATTAAGGAATCGTTGCGCTTAACTGCAACTTCTTATGGCATTCAACCACTCAAATTTTTGATCATTGAGTCACCTGAACTTCGCGAACGCTTAAAGGTTGCTTCATATGGTCAATCTCAATTAACGGATGCTTCACATATTATCGTTTTATGTTCATTGGTTGATATCAAGGAGAATGATGTTGATAATTACATGATTAATCTTGCCCAAACACGTTCAGTCCCTGTCGACAAAACAGACGAATTTGGGAATTACATCAAATCTGCAATTGCTCCAATGAGCGTTGAAGAAAAATCCAATTGGGCGAGCAAACAAGCCTATATTGCTTTAGGGCAGGCAATGCATACGTGCGCGACACT
>JBLHON010000179.1:0-7489 GCA_047621865.1 Crocinitomicaceae bacterium
TTATTATCCCACTCACTTTGTTCGAACCAAGTCGCTCTGTGATTAATTCACGGATGATTTGACTAAATTGAATTTGATCGTTTGTTGTACCCTCTGCATTGTTTACGCCAGCTTTAAAATGGGTAATCAATTCTTCAAACGAGACTGTGAAACGATTCGCTATTTTCGTTAAATAATAAGACAAGAAGTGCTTCTTTCTAAAATAGCTCTTTGATTCCAGAAACAAATAGTGCAGAACGATATCCCACAATGCATCTCTGTAAGTTTCCGTGGATGTTTTTGCGTATTGCTTTTTTGATTGATCTTTTTCAATCGTGCGTTTATAGCTAATGAGGTTCTTTCCTTCCTCTGTATTCATTTTTTCGACAATCAATTCAATCCTTTTATCGTCGAACTGTTGGATTAAACGTTTTCGTACTTGATCATTTTTTCCGAGGATCAACATTTTCTCTCTAAAATCTTCAGGTGGCGATTTCAAGACAATATCCATTAATTCGAGGTGGGATAATTTTTTCCCCTTATTCCAATTGAAGTAACCATTGCTCAGGTAAAAGTATAATTGATCAGCAAGATAGGCAGGCTCTGCTCTACGCGTTCCAATCTTCAATTCCCCATTGGGATATTCATTTCTTCGAAAAAAGTCAATCAACTTTTCTTCAATTTTCCAGGCGACTTCATTTTCAAAATTGATCTCAGAGATTGTTCCCAAATCAAGGTCAACCTCATCTAATGAAAGCGTATATCCCTCCTCTGAAAATTGCGTAAGTACGGCTTCAACAATCGCTTTAATTCTACTCGATTGCAATCCTGTAATTCGCTGAAAAAACTCATCAGATCTTCCTTTAGTTGAAAGGTCAACTTGAAATTCTTGAGATCTAATACTATGTACACTCTTGTCTGTCAAAGTTGATTTCCGTGTGCTTGCATTGTTTCTATTCCAACTAAGAATTTTATTAATTGATAAGCCTCAGTTCTTTGGCTGCCAGGTTCGCTCCCTCTAGCACTTTTTAGTGAATGCAGCCAATTAAAATAAATGCGCTCAAATTCAACCATTCCATCGTAACTCAGCCAATATGTTTTTGCCAACAAGTGAACTGGAAGATTATCTTCTAGTGAATTATTTATGAGATTTTTAAAGTTTGTGTCTTGAAATCTTACTGGCCAGGAAGGCAAAATGAAGCTCAGCTTGAGGGCAAAAAATTCCTCGTCCAGGTAATTATCACCATAGAAAGCATAATATATTGTCTTTGATGAAATCTTTTGAAGTTGTTCGTCAGTGATCGCCCCTAAGCAAGTTACTAGCAACTCTTTTTGTGCTGTTAATTTATCCAACTCGCCATACGGAAAGTATTCACTGCGAGCGATTGTTTGTTCATTTTCATCTAAGAGAATGAGATAATATTTTTCCGTTATTTGATTGTCTCGAAGCTCTGCTGTAACACCATTAGATCCAAGTTCTTCTACTAACCATTTCACTGAATCCGTTCGCGCTTGAAAATTCTCTTTCTCGATCTGATGAAGGTTAATGGTTAATTCTGGGCTTAATGCTGTTAATGACATCTTGAATCCAAAATTAGCTTCATCTAGCAAGGGCAACATCAGGATATGTTCAACAAGAAAAATTCCTTCTGATTTCTTATCGAGCAATTTCAGTTCACGCACGCACAAGTCAATAAGTCCATCTGCATTCTCATCCGCTCCAGCAACATGTACCAAATATCTCTCCTCGCCTTCTACATCCATCCAGATTTCATCTGGTCTGTAATCTCCCTTGACGAGTCTATAATTTTTATGAACTACACCATGACGTAATGTTTCATCAAGGACAAATGGAGGCGTACCTCTAAATTGGAAATCCCTTGCCCCAGTGGCATTCGTGCTCAACTTCTTCTCATTATCGTTCTGATTTGAGATAGTATCAATGGGATTAGTAGAGAGTCGAATTTCAAACCTTGCTAATTCACTTGTAATTGAACGGATACTTGAATCTTCAATCCCTAGGAAGAGTGATAATTTTCGAAGGATTGCTGGAACATTTTTAATATCATTGACTTTATTACTATGCTCATCCACGGCATCAATTAATCTTAGATAGTCCACGGCCTTCGAGCGATTATAGCTCATTTCTCCATAGTTTCTAACATATTCTCTGGTGGCCAATAATATTCGTTCATCAATGACATGTACGTGCTCATCGGGAAAATTCGTTTTAAAGATTTTTCGCAGAGCATAATCAGGAAAACGTTCGCTATATCGAGCCAAAAGGTCGCGAACACTACTGATCGATCGATCGTAGGTATTTCGATTGCTCTTCCTATCCATTTCTCGAAGCGTTTGACTCCATGTCAATTGCGCGCCAGTTGTGGAATGCAGAGGTGGATTGAGTAATTCAGCTTCAACCTCAGCATCAGAGAGAACTTGACTGAAGTATGTTCGAGAGGTCATATTTGAGGCATCATAGAACTCATTCAAATGAGCCATTTGACTTAGCATATTGGCCATCATTTGATCAATAGGCATCAGGAAAGCTTTCAACTGTTTGGCTTGTGCATATCTCTCAGTTTGCAGGCCGATTATCAATCCATTTTCTCCTATGCCATAGGCGTCAGGCAATTGATATCTAATTTGATAGTACTCTTCAATATTTCTGTAAGTACCTTGCGGGATTGCTAGCTCATTTTTAAAGCTCTCTCCAGATCGCGCATTTCCGTATGACACTGAACTCAAATAGGCCAATTCACTCACTACAGCATCTTGATCGTAATCATAGGTTAATCCGGCAGATTGAAAAACCACATCTTCACTTTTAGGTGGAAGAACTAAATTCGCAAATTGATAGTCTGGAATGTACAGAATTTCATCTTGTACATGTTCATACAATCCTTCTGTAACCTCAGACTCCTTATGTAGGTCAAATGAGTTCACGCGAACAACTCCAGGTGTGATATTGATCAATTTAACAATCTCTAGGATGCTAAATTGCGATTTACGTTTCTTTAGAGAATCATCTTTAATAAATCCACTTTCAAGTTTGGGGCCGTTAAAAATATCATTCGTTGGTATGTCCATTTCTTGCAACTCCCAAAGTGACTTAAACTCGACTTCCTGTGAAAAAAAGCTTAACAAATTTCGATAGATTACGCCCAATAGTTCTTCTCCATTTGCGTCATTATCGATGGATATATTCAATTTAAAAGTAACATTGAATGGCCTATATAAATGAGTTTCATAGAGATATTCGCAGAGATTTCTTTGCGTGTGAAAAACCTCGCGAACTCGCTGTTTCAGCTCTTTTTGTTTCGTAGAATCACTGTCATAGGTCGACATCTCCACTGCTATACGAAACAATCCCCTGAACCCTTTGAGTCCTGTGGCATTGTCTAAATGTAGTAGATCATGATCCACCTCTTCGACCCACACATTACCAACTTCCGGAATTTCATCAAGGATGATTTTACGCATATCCCTACTCGTCACTGGATTTGTTGTAAGAATATCTGAGGCTACAAAAAGTCCATTGTCGCCAGATTGCAGGACGTGATTCTTATGCGTTAACAGCAAATCCTGCATCTTGAAGTCAGATCTGTATGCAAGATCAGACATGCCATAAATGGTATTTTCCAAGAGAGTTACCCCAGGATCATGGGCGTTATAATCCGTCCAAGAATCGCTGGCGAGTTGTTGCAATACCCCAATTGCCTCACTGAATAAATCATAGTAAAGCCCAGTTCCTGCTTTTCGCCTTTTTATGTATGCCCCAACCTCTTCCATTAATCTTCACTGGTTTCGACTATTTCGCTCGACTCGTTGGTTTCGTTCATTAATAGTTGCATGATATCATTATTCCATAATGACGAAATGCTATATCGAATTGTTTGACCGGCTCCATAATTTGATCCTGTCTTCATCATAATGCCATAATTCTCAGTTTCACCTGTCCACTTGATCTTGATCCTATTCCAGCAGAAGCCATAATGAGCCTGTGTTTTTCTAATCTTGCTTTTTGATTTCCCGAAAGTGCTTAAAGCAGTTGCGTGCAGTAAGGCATGTTTACCAGAACGATCTTTACCTACATGTGCAATAAGTTCAAAACCATTACTTCCGTTTAATCCATTGAGCACAGTATGCCATTGACCATCTGCAGGAATTGCTCCAATATCGTGCGTTCCAACTCTACTTTTAACACCAAGTATACCATCCACTTCTAGTGTCGCTCTTGGCTCCTCAGTGCCTATTCCTACATTCCCACCATTATTCAAAAACAATCGGGTATCATTCTTATTTTCAGGGCCAACTTCCACGAATTTAAGTCCCCTCCCAATATTCTCCATATCCAGAGAGATACTCCATTCTGGATGATCATCATTCATGCGCCCAAATATGCTAATTACCTTATCCGAATAACTTGGATCTGGATCTGGAGCGAGAATCATTCCTTCTTCTCGGGTTTTCGAAAAGCCATCGTCAAGACGATTGACAACTGAATCAATTAAACCATCAAAATTTGATGCGTGTGGTCTTTCCCCGTCTTTGAAAAACCCTTTAAGATTTTCTCTACCAAGAAGTTTCAGTTTATTGCTCATTTTTCGTTGTATTTGAATTCAACTTAAGTGTCAGACTCACTTTTCTGCTTTTCGAATTCTGCACTTCTTGACGTATCATTTGTTGCTCCTGCTGCCACCAATGTGCCTTCGTGTGATCGACTGCGCGCTCAGCATCTGATCCAGCATCTGCAATAGTGCGTTCCTTATTAATAATCATATCCGTCCCAATCTGAAAGTGCCCAAGTCCAAAAGATATTTCATTCTCTTGTATACTAATATTATGAACCTCAACAGGCACAAACACGGCACTTGGGAAGGATGTTTTAATCATTGCATTATCCTCGAAAACACCTAGGGAGAAAGATTGATTGTCTAAACGAACGATGTGCTCAACAGACAGACCTCTCACTTTACTCACGTACGCCAAACGCTCCATATTACTCAGGATAGAGGCTGGTACAATATTGCCTCCTATTCCCCCGTGCTTATCTTTAATCTGCGAACATGGGCTTAAATAATCAATGATTGCCTGATTCAATTCAGCAATGGCCAGACCAGATCTCGTTTCGTCGATCAATTCTATGGAGCAGTTAACAAGTAAGTACTCGAATTTTGGATTATTGACCTCGATTTTCGAAAATGGGCTTGATCGGGACTGTAAAAACATTTGCATCGCATACAGTCGATCTCCACCAAATATGCTGTAGTCATACGCCTTCCAATTTTTGGAAACCACGTAGAGCAGAACATTTCCAGCTTCGGAAATGAAATCATCATTCCTGTTGGTACATTTTACGATCTCAACGTCCGAAAATTGATCCAGAATTAGCTGCTCAAAATCCCAACTGGATAAGGCACGGTCTTTATGTCTTAATCGATGACTCGTTCTTCGGTAGAAATCCCGCTCATTTTCATGTTGAAGACCACCATACGATTTGCAGGGTTGTACGACTGCCTTTACATTTGGATAGCTCCCAATTACCTTGGTGATTTGATTTTTTTCGATTGGCATCCCAGCGATATCTCCATCCTCAGAAAGGCAGTATGCTCCAATGGCATTGAAGTAAATTCCTTTTAAATAAGGATATTTTAAGGGTTCAGATTTCGTTCCAATTTTTAACAACAAGGTGGTTTCCTTTCCAATGTTTGGAATGATCATTTGCATGATCCCAGATCTGGTGAGAAGATTCGTGTCATCGCGGACTACATGTTTCTTTGAACTGCGAATCCATAAGTCTCCCTGACGATAAGACATATCTAATTTCCTGTCGTTAATCACCTCGTTGTGAGACAAGGAATCGTCCAACTCAAAATACACGGAAATCATTGATCCACTGGTCACATTTTTCAATTCAATAAAAAATTCTCCGTCATTATCCAGATCTACCACGAGTGTATTTGAGACGATTTTTTGGTCTTTAACAATTGGTCTAATTGCTCTAGGCGTTATTTGATAGAACTCAGAAATATTCGATTTAGGATTATCGGCTTCTACCTCAGAGCCATCCAAATTGACAATATCTTCAGCACTGTATTCCATCGTCATCCGTTCCACAACTGGGATGAAATCACTATTCGGAAGAGGAACTGATTTCTTTTTTTTAGCGTTGTATTCTGTGACTGCTTTCACCAATTCTGGATAAATATCTTTTCCGAAAGCTTCAGCTGGAGCAACCAATTTCAATCTAATAAACCCTTCTAAAGAGACAATTTCATATTCCAGAGGATCTGTGAGTGCATAATTCTTGACAAAAGACTGATCCTCAAAATTAGCGAAGGTTAGCTCGCTATTAGTACTTAGCACTTTGATTTCGTAACCCTCTGGTGAGAGAGTTGGTTTCATTTCAAATAGATTGACAGACTTTGCTGGTTCATGAGCCTTTGGAAACCATCTTCCAACATTTAGAACAGAGAATCCAATCTTATATCCATCATTTGAAACCTCATTTGGATAACGTTTATAGTAGTCTTCAAATCCATCTTCCTCCACTGGCAAGTTCTTCCAGTCTATATGCAATTTTAAATCTGTAATCTCTTTTTTGAAGAGCTCGCACTTACCAATAACAACTGTTGATCCCACTTTAGGTCTACTTCCAAAGAGATTGAATGAATCACTCAGATCAATTGCCCCTTCATCATTACTAACACTCAAATTTCGAATTTCGGTAACATGAACGTTAATCTTAATTCTTCGAAATTCAAGTCCTTTAAGGAACGAATAAACATATGTTGGCGCGATTGGGTTAAGCACGAATTTAACTGCTGGCCACAAATATTCTTCCGATATAAGTTTATCCAATGGGAGATCAGCAACTCCCAGTTTCATATTGATTGAGAAGCTATCTGCCTCCTTATCCATGCTAACACTGTAGGATTCAATCGCGACCCAATCCTCTGTACTAGTGTAAGAAAGTATAAAAGCACTCTTAAATGCATTGTCAAAAGCAGTTGCTATATCACACTTGTTATTCGCGGCAATCTGACCAAGCAATTCCCATAAAATCGCATCAGCAGATTCTTTCTCCATTACATAGTGAAATGCAATTTCTCTAGTACCTTCTACTAAATACAGACTAGGAGAACTGATGATGAATCCCATTTGTCCTATCTGTTCCCCTTCAACTCCTATGGTATTGATTTTTTCAACGTCAGCACCAAATAACCCTGTTCTGGTACTGTGCAGATCGATTAAGGTCTCACCATCTGCAATCACTTTTTCAAAAAGAACGTCAGAAATGAGCGGCGCATTAGTACCCGAATTTAAGTATGGGCTTTTCTTAAGATAGATGGTATACAAATTTTCCATCACGACCGGATACGCCATGAGTGGTCTCTTAATTCCAAAAAGTAAGTCAGTGCTTTGACCGTATGGCTTCCCTGCACTCAGCTTGATTCTATCGTTGATCAATGCCCCTTTTGAACCTTGAACGAGATTAAAGTAGACG
>JBLHON010000180.1:0-7475 GCA_047621865.1 Crocinitomicaceae bacterium
TCAAAACATATTCATTTGTCACGCCATATTTCACGGCTTTTGGTCCTCCAGAATTCTCAGAAACATTCCCGCCAATAAAACAGCTGCCCTTACTGGCTGGATCTGGTGGATAGAACAATCCCTTTGTCTTTACAGCCTCTTGAAGTACCTGTGTTATAACGCCTGGTTCAGTTGTCACTTGATGATTGTTTTCATCAATTTCCAGAATCTTATTGAACTTTTCCATGGAGAGAGCAACACCTTGATGTACAGGAATTGCTCCACCACTCAGCCCAGTTCGAGCGCCTGAAGGTGTGACGCAAATAGATTGGGCATTGCAGTAACTGAGAATTTTAGAAATCTCCTCGGGTGACTCTGGCTTAAGGACGACGTTAGGCAAGATAGAAATGTCCTCTGTCTCATCCTTACTATAACGTTCTAGGGAAACTGCATCAACAAAACAACGTTCGCCCACAACTGTTTCGAAAAATGAAATATCCTCTGAATTAATAGACTTGAACATGTAGTGAACTTTGTTCAAAAGTACTTACTTAATTTGAGGTTTGAAACTCGAAAGATTTGACATAAAAAAAGTCTTCTCGAGATTTCGAGAAGACTTTTAGAATGGATTGCACTAAGAACTAGTTCCCAGTTATTTCAAATTCAGTTCGTCTGTTTTGCTGACGCCCGTCTGATGTATTGTTTGAATCTACTGGACGTGATGAGCCATATCCCTGAGCTTTCATTCTGCCCCCAGAAACACCCTTTGCTTTGAGGTAGTTTACGACGGCTTGCGCTCGATCTTGAGATAAACTTTCGTTCAATTCAGCAGATCCGGTGTTGTCAGTGTGACCTGAGATTTCAACTTTTAGACCTGGTACATCTTTCATCAATTGAACCAATCGACCAAGCTCAGCATTTGATTCTGAACGCAAGATTGATTTACCCGTATCGAAAAAGACGTTTCTAAGTGCAATCTTGCTTCCAATTTTTATGTTGTACAACTCAATTACCTTGTTCACGAGATTATCAGCACTTCCCATAGGAATATCGAAATTTTCTGAGTGGAAGAGATAACCATCTGCTTTCACAGCAATTCCATAATTCTTACCAGAAGCTAACGTGATAATAAATTTACCAGTCGCGCTATTCGTAGTGAATGTTTCAATGATATTACCACTTGTATTGTCGGTAATTTCTATGCTCGATTCTACTGCGTTTTTCGTAAGTGCATCAATTGTTTTGCCTTTAAAGACGGTAAATGATTTTTTCTTAACCGTTACAGTTGACTCAATAGAGTTGTCTGTAACTGGATTCACAACTGAAGCCAATAGATAATCTTCTGATGCGGTAACTGGCTCCTTTTCAGCTCCCCAAAAAGTAACTTTATAGATGTCATAACCACCTTTACCGCCTTTTCGATTTGATGCTATATAAGCAAACTTGCCATTTGCAGTTGCCGAGAAGAAGAAATCGTCATATTGAGTATTGATAGGATATCCCATGTTCTTTGGTTTCGACCAAGTTCCATTGTTATTTATCGAAACAAAGATGTCATAACCACCAATTGAGCCTGTTCCTTCAGAGGCGAGGTACATTGTTTCACCATCAATATGGATATAAACGGGTCCATCATTGAATTTACTATTCACCGTAGAAATCATCTGTGCGGCCATATAGTTCTTCTGGATTTTACTCTGCATTCCACTATACATTACTTCCAATCCATTTGATCGAATAGCATTATCACGTGAGAAATAGATACTCCAACCATCTGCGCTATAAGCTGCGAAAACTTCGTTTGATCTATTGGATGATATTTGGAAAGGTAATTTGTCTGGAGCGATCCATGAATCACCAACTAATTTACTCTCGAAAATATCCGTTTGACCATCCTCAACTCTGTGCAATAGCATTTTCGTTCCGTCATAGGATAAGTTATTTGATACATCATCTTCTCTCGTGTTCACTCCTCCTTTGAGTGGTTCAGCAGAAGACCATTTCCCATCACTCCTTGTTGACGAGTAAATATCATCATCAAATCCACCAACTTCATTTGGATCATGACCATTCGGTCGATTAGAGGTCATAATAAGTTCGCCTCCATCAACTGAGATTGAAGGTGCATATTCGTCAAATTCAGTATTCAATTCAGTAACGTTATCGACCCAAGCGCGAACAGGATTTGATTCTCCATTAATCGCTTCAAGGCACTCATTTTTACGTTTAGTTACGAACTTATTAAAATCATCAGATTTTTTGTATTCCTCGGAGAACTTATTGTACGATTTCTTCGCTTGCACATATTGACCATCCAATTGCAAGGCATAACCATAATGAAAATTAAAGAATGGATCACAGGCTGGATCCAGCTCATTCGCTCTGAAGAGGTACGGAATACCCAGCTGACTATAGGATGAGTTCAACAGGCAAACCCCAATTTTAAAGTTCAATGCTCCATTGTCGGGATTTAAATCTTGAGCCTTCATATACTGCTGCTTGGCTAAATCGAAATTCAGCCCTGGGCTATTAATAAAGAAAAATGCCTCGTTACCAAGCTCGAAGTATTCGTCGCCTTTTTTAATGGCTTCCATTGCGTTCTTAAATCCTTCCTTATCGTCTTTGAAATTTGCCGATTTGAACTCAACATTCTGAGCTGTGACAGCAGTACATATCGATAAGATAACTAGTGTAAATATATATTTCATCATCTGTTTCAATTAATTTCCGCAGTTTCCAGCGTAATAGTTTTTTCCTTGCTCAGAACCAAGTTCTTTCGCTTTATACCAATCATCACATGCTCCATCCATATCGCGAAGCATTTCTTTAGCATTTCCTCTGTTAACATATGCTGCTGCATTGTTCTCATCCATCTTAATTGCCTTATTCGCCATATCAAGGGCTTTTTTGTAGTCCTTCTTTTTGAAGTACACACCACTTAAATTTGATGCCGCAGGAGCATAATTGGCTTCTAATGCAAGTGCCTTGTCAAAATCCTTCACAGCATCATCCAAGCGTCCTTGTCCAAGTTGAACAACTCCACGATTGTTGAAAGCAAGGTGAAAATTGGCATCTACTGAGATAGCACGATTAAATGCAGCAAGAGCGCCAGGATAATCTTTCATTTTTGATTTTGTCGTACCAATGTTGTTCAATACAAAGGCTAGCTTAGGATTCTTGCGAACTGCCTCTTCATAATCAGCAATCGCTTTTGGATAATTACCTAGCATTCGATAAGAGGAGCCACGGTCATTTAATGCATTTACATCATCCTTGTTGAATTCAATTGCCTTGGTGAAAGAAGCGACCGCCCCTTCATAGTCTTGTTGAAGGAAACGTAAGGTCCCAAAATTGTAATGAGCTTTAGGATTCGTTGCATCCAATTTCAAAGATTGTCTGTAGTCTTGTTCTGCATTGAGAAAGTTATCTAATCCTTGATAAGCTCGACCTCTCTGAAAATAGGCTTTTGAATACCCTGGTTTCAAAGCGATTAAGCGATCCATCGATTTCACAGCATCATCATACTGTTCATCCTGATTCTCAGCAACTCCTTTGTTGTAATAGGCGGCCGTGAAATTCGGATCAAACTGAATTGATTTACGAAATTGTTCAATGGCTCCACCATATTGCTTTTTCTCGAACATCTCAATGCCCTTATTATAGGCTTCTTGACTGCTCGCAACGGCCGCATTCTCTTGATTTAATGCCTTGATTGAATCTTTATACGCCTGTTCTTCAGGAGTTAATTCTTCTGGCTGCGCGAAGCAGGTAGAAGTAATTGCCATTGCAAGAACGGCAATCCATGATCTAGTTTTTGGTCTCATCTTGTTTCCTCTTGTTTTCGATTTCGGATATCCAAAATACAAACTTTGTGCCGAAGTCAAGGTGGAAGTTTTCAACAATACCAAAAATGTTAACTTTAAGCACTTAATTAAAACGAATGTCGAAAGAAGCATATATAGTTGATGGAATCCGAACGCCAATTGGAAATTTCGGAGGAACATTAGGCCCTGTTCGGGCAGATGATCTTGGTGCACATGCCATAAGAGAATTGATGGCTCGAAACCCAAACTTAGATCCATTAGCGATTGAGGATGTGCTGTTTGGCTGCGCGAATCAGGCTGGTGAAGACAATAGGAATGTTGCCAGAATGGCTGGTTTACTCGCTGGATTACCATGGCAAGTTGGTGGAGAAACTATCAATCGATTGTGCGCTTCCGGTATGGCTTCAACCATCAACGCAGCTCGCGCAATCAAGGATGGAGCAGGTGAGATTTATATCTCTGGTGGAGTCGAACATATGACAAGAGGTCCTTGGGTAATTTCTAAGGTTTCAAAGCCATATGGACGTGATGCTCAGATGCATGACTCATCATTTGGATGGCGATTCATCAACCCTAAAATGGAGGAATTGTACGGAACAGATGGGATGGGAAATACTGCCGAAAATCTTGTTGAAAAGTATAATATAGAGCGCGATGCTCAGGATGAATTTGCACTCTGGTCACAGCAAAAAGCAACTGCTGCAATTAAATCTGGACGATTGGCACTGGAAATAGCTCCAGTAATCATTCCACAACGTAAAAAAGATCCAATAATTTTTGATACAGATGAATTCGTTCGACCGAGTTCATCCATAGAATCACTTAGTGGACTGCGTCCTGCTTTTAAGAAAGATGGCTCAGTCACAGCAGGAAATTCTTCTGGTCTCAATGATGGTTCAGCAGCACTGTTAGTTGCATCAGAAGAAGGGATGAAGCAGCATAACTTAAAACCATTAGCCCGAATCGTAGGTGCAGCTGTTGCTGGAGTCGAGCCAAGAATAATGGGAATTGGACCTGTATATGCATGTGAGAAAATTCTAAAACGATCTGGTTTAACATTGGATCAAATGGATATTCTTGAAGTGAATGAGGCCTTCTCAGCACAAGTGCTAGCATGTACACGAAAAATGGGAATCGCAGACAATGATCCAAGGATTAATCCAAATGGAGGAGCAATTGCTTTAGGACATCCTTTGGGCATGACAGGAGCCCGAATTTTGCATACTGCAGCCATACAATTACAACAATCGAACAAAAAATATGCTCTTGTGAGCATGTGTGTAGGAGTTGGTCAAGGATACGCTACAATATTAGAGCGTGTTTAGACCAACCATTTGATAACGTCTAACGTCTAGGTAACAATGCGATATATACCATTCTTTTTAGTAAGTGCACTTCTTATAATTAGTTGTAAGAAAGAGAGCACAGTGTGGGAGACCGATTGGAGTGCTCCCCTAATTAATGATACCCTTTCATTGAGCAATTTGGTCAACGATTCAACCCTCACTGAATCAGGAGGTTTTTACAACGTTGATTTGAATCGATCATTGTTTGATATGAATATCAATGAGTTGGTTGAAATCCCTGATACGAACCTATCTGGTGAATACACAATCGCATTTCCCTCTATCACTGTTGAGCCAGACTATACCTTTGTGGATTCGGACAAAGAGTTTATTTTAGCGGTGGCAGATATCGAATTGAAAGAAATCATTGTAAAAAAGGGATTTATTGATATAAATGTGCGAAATCCGGCAGGAACAAAAGCCTTTTTCAAGATTGATTTGCCAGGGATTTCTAAGGATGGTGTAGCTTTCATTGAAGATTTTGTTGCCGATGCTGGAAGCAATTCAAATCCAGGACTCGTTTCAAGGACTGTTGATTTAACAGGTTATAAAATTGATTTCACTGGCTCTGATGGTACTAAAAGAAACACACTGTTATCTGGTATAACTGTAAAATCTGATCCCGATGGCCCCACGGTTATTCTCTACAATACTGACATTGTTAAAATGGAGGTGATCTTACGTGATGTAGAAATTGATTATGCCCGAGGTTATTTTGGGAATCAAGTTGTTTCTGACACAACAGACATTGATCTAGAGATCTTGAATATGATCCAATCAGGTGCATTAGATTTACCAGCCTCAACGATCAAATTCGAAATTTCGAATGGTGTAAAAGTAAGTGCTAGTGCATTGTTAAGTACTGTGGTAAACGAGAATTCTAACGGTACTTCGGTGGCACTAACACATCCTCAAATTGGTGTTCCCTTTGTGATTAACCCTGCAACAGGATCCTGGGCATCGCTATCGCCCTCTCAGAAATTAATTGTGTTCGATGATGGTAATAGTAACATCGAGAGCTTTCTGGAAAATTTAGGAGGGAAAAATTCAGTGGGTTATCGAATCGAATTAAATCCATGGGGGAATGTCACTGGAGGAAATGATCAAATATTCCCTGGAAGTCGTTTGAGTGTTAACCTGCATGCAAATTTGCCGCTTAAGTTAGGTACAGATGCGCTCGTTGTTCGGGATACATTTGACATTGATTTCAGTCAGAATACAGCCAAAACACATGTTACTGCAGGCGATTTAATGTTGAAGCTAAGTAACTCATTCCCGTTCTCGGCAGATGTCAAACTCGTGATGCTAGACGCAAATAAAAACGTTCTACACACCATCAATGGTTCATCCAAGATCGAGTCTGGCCAATTCGGAACAATGGATCCTACCTACAATTTGAAGGTGGCAAATTCAAGTGTGAATTTTGTGCTTTCTGATGCCGTTATTGGTGATATTGACCTGATTAAATTTATCATTGTTCAATCTCAATTTGATTCAGTGAATCCCACTTCAGGCGTAAATGAGGCAGTAAATATCCCAGTTGGAGCTTTCCTTGCCGTCAAATTAAGAACTCGATTTACAACATCAAATCAATTTTAATCTAGTGATACGAATGCGAATATTATTGACCATTGCGCTTGTTTTCTGTGCTCAGCAGTTTACAATTGCCCAATTGCTGCCAGTACAGTACGACACTTTAGAGCGGTCTCATGAGATTATTGCGACTGGCGGATTTGACTATTCAGGTTCAGGACTCCAAAATGATTTGACTTCTAAATTTATCCGTGGAGGTTTGATCACCTCAGAGATTAAGGATGCTTCATTTGATCGTCATAAACGGATCAATCGTTTTGGAGGATCATTTTCATCGGACATAGAATATAGAAACTACAACATCAGAATGTTCAAGAAACGCAATTGGGGAATGGTATTCAAAGCGGGATATCATGCCTTTGCAGGTGCGATTTACTCTGATGATGCCTATGGACTCGCTTTTTATGGGAACGATCGTTACTTGGGAGATACAGTGGATATGTCTGGGATGAGTGCAACATTTACTGCTGTACAGAAGATTGGATTTGGACTGATCGATGTGAAATCTAAATCGAATGTTACGTTTAACATCTATAATGTCAGCGATAGAGTGAGTGCGAATTTCCGTGACCTGCAACTGATTCAAAGTGCAGATGGCGATGAAGTTGAGGTGATTATGGACGGGGAAGTTGACCTCAAGGATAATCTGAAATTTAATCAAGGGATTGGATTTGGGTTCGATGTTGACTTCAAACTACCAATCAATTTAAAAGAGGATCAAACGGCATACGTG
>JBLHON010000181.1:0-7463 GCA_047621865.1 Crocinitomicaceae bacterium
ATATTTCCAACAATTACATTATCGTATACTCATCAAATGGGCAGATAAGAGTTTCACCAAATGTTGCTTCGAAAGTGAAGGGCCAAATGCGCTCACTATTAGAATCTGCTGGCATTGACGACGAGCGATTCCATGGAATTCCTAGTTACGCGCGCTTTTCGATTGAGATGAAATTAACAGCTCAAGAGATTGAGGAATTGGGAGAGATTGAATTGCAAATCCAGAACATCGCTCCAACCCCTAAAGAGAACTAGAAGCAAGTTCGCTAAAGTTTACAGCTAGCACTTATCGATTTTTCACGATTCCAAGACCTAGTTTGCGCTAAATTCGTTCAAGACCACAACATTGTTTGTATATTTATGGTCACGTGGTCAAGCCATCTTTATTCATGAGAAATATTCTCTTCTTCCTCTTTTTATATGCTACTTCGATCGCTTTCGGACAAGGCTATAAAACGCTCGAAAGTGAGTACTTCGATGTGGGCGATTCTATTCGCGTTGATATCCAACTTATTGGCGATCCTTATTTTCGTGGATGGAACGTGAGAGGCAAAGATAAAAGGTCACTCGTAAATTTTCTGGCTAGAAATCCGCGGATAAAAATTGGGGTTAATAGTTATGCAGATAGCAAAGGGTCAAATGAAGCAAATTTAGAGCGTTCAAAACTTCGTGCCGCGTCAATTGTAGAATGGTTGACTGATGGAGAAGGATTCGATCCACGGCGTTTCAGTCACACTGGATGGGGAGAAGAAAGACTCATTATCAGTGATGAAGAGATTAGTGCTTACCGTGGGAATGACCGTGTAATGTGGGATACACTCCACGCTGTAAATCGAAGAATAATCTGTGTCATTGAAAACGTTGAGCAACGAGTCAATTGTCCCTATCGAGCTTCAACTCAGCCTGAATTAGGGCAGTATTATAAAAGCGACCCCAAGATTATGAAAATCGGTGGACGTTTTCGCTTGGATTTTGTGGAATTTGATCTTGGAAAAGAGACGATAAGTAATTTCGAATCGAAACGCGTAGAATATGAAGAGTTAGCAGCATTTATTCATTGTCATCCTTCCGTTACTTTTCAATTAGCTGTTCACTCAGACAGTCGACAATCGGAAATATCGAGTACTGATCTTACGAAAGCCAGAGCAATAGAACTCAAGGAAATTCTCGTCGAGAAGTTTTCAATCTCTGCCGATCGACTTGTCCCAATTGGGTTTGGTTCTGGACGCCCGATTATCCCAGATCTGATTATTAACGAATTGGGCGATGACAAACCCAAACAAGATGAGTTGCACGCAATTAATCGAAGATCAGAACTTGAAATTGTTGGTATTGGAGCATTTAACGACATTGCTCAGAATAGGAATTTTCAACTTTCTGATCGAGAGACCACAAAAGAGGGAGTTCTCTTTCAGGATTACGAGCATCAATTTGACATCAACACACTGGAAGAATTTGATTCTTTGAAGGTGCTTTATGCACGCAGTGAAGTGCATGTTTTATGTACGAAGATTGGAGAGAAACACTGGATTGCAACTGTGATTACCCCAACTCGTGGGATCTTGCATGCGACCATTTCATTTGTAGGATGGAAATCTGGCAAGAATGTTTTTCTGGCTTCGAAATCATTTACGATTGAGCCATTGAGTGATCCCGAGATTTATCTTGGAGATTACCAGATCAGCACTACTGACTTGAATGAATATGAAGATTTAGAACTTTTTTCGAGCGGTCACTTGGTTGCTAGATACGATACGAGCCTCTATGCAATCAATAAATCATATCCGATTGTTGGCTATAGTATGAAGGTGGGAAGAAAGAAATTTGATGAAAATGGTGCGGATTTTTCGCCTGATCTTAAGCGGGCAATCCGAAAAGCAAAACCAGATATGATCATTCGCTTCAACCACTTTACTGTTCAAGAAAACCTGACGCATGATCATGAAATTCACATCGATTATAGTAAGAAAACGAGGACAAAGAAGAATGTGCTCTTTCAGGATATTCAACAACCATAAATTGATTTGATTATTGATTCAAAGGTCTTACTTTTGGTAGAAAAATAGGGATATCTATGAACAGGAAATGTACTCTTCTTGTATTAATTCTAGTTCTGGGTTTAGCCTCGTGTGGGGATAAGAACAATGATTCTGTTGATTCAGATGAAAAGGTTGTTTTGAAAATTGCCGCCGCTGCGAATATGCAAATCGCTATGGACTCTATTGCGAGTGTCTTTTTAGTGCATTCTGGTATTGAATGTTCCGTTACTACCAATTCATCTGGAATGCTTACCGCTCAAATTCAAAATGGTGCTCCTTACGATGTATTTGTTTCAGCAAATATGCGCTATCCCAACGAGCTTGTAAAAACGGGTTTTGGCGACAGTGTTCAGATATATGCGCTCGGAAAATTGGCTTTGATCTATAAGAAAGGGAAGAGCTATAATTCTGCTGAGGAAGTCCTGATGGATCCAGCGAATAAGCGAATCGCGCTAGCAGATAAGAAAACAGCTCCTTATGGGATTGCCGCAAAGCAATACCTGAAGAAGTCCGGAATTCGCTCGAAAATTGAGGAAAAAATTGTGATTGGCGAGAGTGTTGGACAGGTTAATCAGTACATTCAAACGGGTGCTGTAGATGTTGCATTTACAAGCTATTCCTTTGTTCGAAAATTTAGCAAGGAACATCAATTCATGGAAATTGATAAAAAGTACTATACTGAGATCAAGCAAGGAGCAATCCTTTTGAAGTCAGGGAAAGAAAATCACCCAAAAGAAGCAGAACAGTTTTTTGATTTTCTCTTCAGTGATGATTGTCAAAAAATTCTAGAATACTTTGGATATACTGTTATATAACGAATGGATTATGCTCCCTTTCTTGTCACCGCAAAACTCGCAGTTTTAACTACGATCATACTTTTGGTGATTGCTATTCCAATTAGTCATTTCCTCGCATTTTCAAAATGGAAAGGGAAAATTATCTTGGAAAGTATCCTCATGTTGCCAATTATTTTGCCGCCAACTGTACTTGGATTTTACTACTTATCATTTCTTGGTCCAGAGTCTGGAATTGGTGCTTTCTTCGAAGAACACTTCGATGTCTCATTCGCTTTTTCGTTTGAAGGTATTCTGATAGGCTCAGTTATTTACTGTCTGCCATTTATGGTAAGTCCAATTACAAGTGGATTACGGGATATTCCAAGAAACATGAAGGAATCTGTTCAATTGCTCGGCAAGCGGAAATTCAATGCACTATGGAAAGTCTACTTGCCAACAATTAAAACATCTCTTTGGAGTGGAGTTGTGCTAACTTTTGCCCACACTATTGGAGAGTTCGGACTCGTTTTGATGATAGGCGGGAAGATGGAAGAAACGAATGTTGCATCCGTGGCAATCTACGATGAAATGAATTCATTGAATTATGATACGGCAAATCATTTCGCGATCATCTTATTGGTTGTGAGTTTTATTCTGATTGTTGTGCTCAATCTGATCATGCGTAAAAAAACGACACTCATTGCTTAAAGTAGATCTCCATAAGAACTTTACCTCGAAGCGACGATCGATTTCGATCTCTCTGAAGACGGAAATCCCCACGGATAAAATTACGGCATTCTATGGAAAATCTGGTGTTGGTAAATCGTCTGTACTTCGAATGATTGCCGGCTTGGAAAAACCAGATTCAGGCGAGGTTGTTTTCAATGGAGTAACGTGGTTTTCGAAAGCGAAAAAAGTGAATGTCGCCGTAGCTAAACGAAATCTTGCATTTGTTTTTCAGGAATACAATTTGTTTCCCAGCATGACGGTCGAAAAAAACTTGCAGTACGCGAGTTTAAATGGGCAGATCCCAGAGATTGTTACTGAAATGATTTCTACCCTTGGGGTTGATGCATGGATGAGTTCTTATCCTTATGAACTTTCAGGTGGACAAAAACAGCGTGTAGCAATCTTACGCGCTCTATGTCAAAATCCGGATGTTCTTCTCTTAGACGAACCCTTTTCAGCCTTAGATGATGACACAATATCTGATTTAATTAAGGAGATCCTCGCAATTCACGCCATTCGCCCGATCATGATCTTATTGGTGAGTCATCGAAAAGACATCATCTTTAATATGGTAGATGAAGTTGTACATCTGCTGGAAGATGGAACCTTCAAACAAGGTACACCAGACGAAGTATTATCAAGAAGTCTTTAGTGCTGAATCACGATAGGGTGATGACTGAAATTATTTTCTGCATCACTGACGCGTAGGTAATATTGCCCATTTGCCAATTCAGTGGTTCTAAGAAAATGTGCACTCTCTGGATTTAGGAAACGCTCTCTAATGAGTATTCGTCCACTCATGGTGTATAGTTCAACCATCGTAGCATTTGAGTTCTCAGTTTCTACCTTAATCCAATCAGTGGCAGGAATAGGATATATACTGACATTGCTGTGTTCAAACTCAGGCAGTCCAGTGGTCACACTTGTCACTACAACAGGCACACAGATCATCTCTGAAGCACAAGTATCTGTAACTGTCAAGCAGGCCATATAAGTTCCATTTGCCGTATATACATGTGATGGATCTTCCAAGGTACTCGAAGTTCCATCTCCGAAATCCCACAGCCAGGTTGTGTTTGGAATATCTGCTAAGACACTTGTATCCGTGAAGTTGCATGCATTACCTGTCTGAGACATGGTAAATCCTGGTTGTGGTTTATCGCAAACGCAGGTGATTGTAATCGAATCACAAAATTGGTCTGTGCAGCCATCTATCGTCATGATTGAGATACAAACAATATAGACGCCATTTGTGTCAAACTTGTTGTGGGCATGCTCGCACATATCAATTCCTCCTGCACCATTGTAATCAAACATCCAACAAACAATCGTACTGTCTGCAGTCGAGTTATCATCGAAATAGATATTTGGACAGTAGGTCATGTCGTACGTGAAACCAGCCTCGCAATTACTTTGACCATGGCTCGTACCTACTGATGTAAGCATAGTAACCAACAAAAAAAGGTAGCGCAATGCTACCTTTTTTTGTAAATATTTAGTTGAAATTGCCGACATCTTAGTGTCCAACAATAATTTGTTCAGTAGCATTATGAGTACCATCAGTGATACGCAAAGTGTACGTTCCGTTTCCAAATTCAGAGATGTTTACATCAACAAGTTTAGAACTAGCATCTGCTTCAAATACGATTTGACCAGTAACATTGATTACTTGAAGCGTCAAGCTTTCTGAAACCATATCCGTCAATTCAACTGTGAAGATACCATTGTTTGGATTTGGATAGATTGACATTGTCGCGTTCATTCCAAATTCATTCAATCCAACTTGAGATCCAACAATCACAGTTGTTGTTGCTGCACAACCATTACCATCCATAACTACTACAGTGTAAGTTCCAGCAGTTAATCCAGTTAAATCTTCTGGATCATCAAAGTCACCAGTTCCATCATTATCCCAATCGAACGTCAAGACTGGCGCTCCTGTGAATGTTCCATCAATAGTACCATCAGTTCCAAGAATTTCATCTGTAGATGTTCCAGAAGCTGTTGGATTAGGGAATACGTTTACTGGGATTGAATCCATGTTCATACATCCAGTTAATGCATCAGTTCCAACTACGTGATACATAATTGGAGAGCCTACAGGCTGAGAGAAAGCAACACCATCAACAACACTGTTATCCCAAACATAAGAATCAGTTCCTGATCCTGTCAAGGTAATCATGTCACCATCACAATAAGATGGTTGGTCAGCATTTGCTACAACAGTTGGAAGTGGATTTTCGATAATGTCTACAATCGTACGATCGTAACATCCATTTGCTCCACTGAATAATCTGTATTCGTACATTCCAGCAGAACCTGTATTCACCATATAGAAGGTATCAACACTTACGATTGCACCCATCATCCACCATTCGCTAGAATCAGAAACCATACTTCCAGTAAGAAGAACGCTGTCTCCAAAGCAGAATTCTACAGGAGATGCAGGTGTTACAACTGCAGTATCAATAATAGGATGGTTACTTACCACAAGCGTTTGTGCTGCGATTGAAGTACAAGAACCTTTCGTGATTTCACATGTATAAGTTCCTGCTGTTCCAGCTAAATAAGTAGTGTCTGTTGCTCCAGGAATGATTGCACCCTCTAAATACCATTGGTAAGCATCAGCATCAGAAGCTCCTAACCAAGTAGAATCTCCATACGTACAGATTGTGTCAGAGTTTGCAGCGAGAAAGTTAATTGATGGTCCTGCAAATGCAACACCTTTCGCATAACCGAAGTAAGTCGTTGTTTGAGGTAATAAAATTGCAAATCCCGAAGTATCAACAAGTATAAACTCTTGATCCAAGTTTGCCAAAAGGAAGTTTCCATTTCCAACATATGTCGATCCGAACACCTCATCATAGTTGTGCCCAGTTCTAGTAATGGTTACGGGTGCAGGCGCGAGAGGATCATATGATTCCATTGCAGGATCAGTGTTTCTACCAGACCATCTGTATAGTTTTCCATTATCAGGGCAAAACGCCATGCTTTCACCATCACTACCAGCACCAGAAGTTGGGCCAAGTGCTGTAAAGGTTGAATCATTTACGTTTACAAATCCTAAGGATTCAGTTGCTGTGGCCCCGTCACCGAAGATGATTGCAATGATAGAATCATTAATGAGATCAATGTTTGCGATGTTGTCAGGAACAAGAATCAATGAATCAGCAACCCCTGTTGTCAAATCAATTGTAGCAATCAATCTACCAGTAAGTGCAGTTACTTTTAGTGAAACGTAAGCCGCATCAGAACATTGGTGAATTGTCAATCCATTCGAGCCAGTCACTGTGTAGCCCGGAAGCGTCATTTGCACAGCATTAGTTGCCACCATTGTAGATGTATCCGCCACTGTCCACAAGGAATCAGTGTAAGGTGACGTGATGTACATGTTTTGGGCAGAAGCTGTCATTGAGGTTACAACAATAACAATTAGTGATAGTAGAAGTTTTTTCATAATAAAATAGATATCATTTGATATAGCCAGCTAAGATAAGGGAAAACATTGTGAATCCAAACTAATTTATTGGTGGCATTAAACAGTGGAATAGCACCAAACAAAAAAAGGTCGAAAGATTTTTCTTCCGACCTTGATGACCCAAAGGCTGCTTTTTTTAGTTTCTAATCAGTTATGTTATTTATAGATAACTGTACCAGAAGGGTTTCCATTAAGTGAATCTGTCAAGGCACCCTTTTCCATTCCATTCACGATGATCAATTTATTCACGAATCTTGAACGCTTTAAATATTCAAGTACGACGCGTTCAACGATGAGATCTCCAAGATCTTCCTTAATTAAATCGTCTACGTGGATTTTCTGAATGAACTCTGCTTTTGGATTTTTCTTAGGATCTTCTGTATACAAGCCTCTTTCATCCTTTACAAAATAAACTTCTTCAGCTCCAAGAGCTTCAGCCGTG
>JBLHON010000182.1:0-7457 GCA_047621865.1 Crocinitomicaceae bacterium
TTCTTGGGTAGACTTATTCGTAAAGTCGTAGACTTCCATGGCACACTTATCGCAAAATGCACCTTGTTGCGTGGGAGTCATTTTTGCAAAGTCTTCAGAGCAGGGTTCTTTGATTTTAATGTTCTTATTCATAGTCGAGTAGTTTGTAAACTGTACACTATGAGAACAAAAAAGTTCAGTAATTACATTTTTACGAAACGAACAGATTCCTTGAAATCTTCAGAGCGAATTGAGATGAGATAAGTTCCTGTGGGCAAATCCAGAAGATCAATAGGGAAATTATTCTCCCCTTTTTTCAATCTCTTTGTACTAATCGTTTGAATAAGTTGACTATTCATCGTGAATAGATCCACTTGAACTTTAGTCTTTTTAGGAAGTATGATACGAAGTGTGGTTTGCTCTATAGCTGGATTGGGAAATGTGAAAGCTTTAAACTCTAGCTCCTCCTCCACTTTTGAATGGTTATTGATAGCGTACTTGCTTTCTTCAAGTGTAGTGATGTGATCAAAATAGTCAGCTGAATAGCTCATTCCTCCATACAGTTGAGATTCTAATGGGATATGGTATTGAATAAGAGGTTGCATCTCTTCACTAGTCACTTCTCCCAAAATTTCAATCTCAATTTCTTCAACATCAATAGGAAAAGGAACTTGATGAATATCTGCTTTCTCTTTTACTGGTATGGATTGTTGAGTCGTGGGTTGTTCAGAAATGGAGTCAACTTGATAAGAAGACCTGGCTTGACTTTCCAGATACGAGTTTCCAACTTGTTGAAGTACTTCAATTTTCTTCTGTTCCTCCTCTTCTTCGCAACTAAAAAGTGTGAATCCAAAAGCAACAACCAACGAAAATATTAGCGCACTTTGAAAGGATCGTTTCGAATTCATTTTCCAAAGCTCAAAATCAGCATTTAGTGTATCCAATTGACCTGGACTGATCTTACCACACATCTTTCCTCCTAGATTCAATGCTAGAACAGATCGGATTTCATCTGCGGATTTCTTCGTGAAATCTTGAACCTCCAACGAACATTTCTTACAGAAAGCTCCCTGTTGAGTGGGAGTCATTTGATCCCAGTTCTCAGTGCAAGGTTCTTTAATTTCGATATTCTTCTTCATGGCGATACTGTTTGAGGGCTTACATTTTTACAAAACGAACAGATTCTTTGAAGTCTTCAGAACGAATTGAAATCAAATAAGTCCCATTTGGCACGTCCAGTAAATTAATCGGCAAATTATTCTCTCCTTTTGAGAGCGTTTCCATGCTAATTGTCTGGATCATTTGTCCACTCATGCTGAATAATTGTACTTGAACCATAGTTTCCTTGGGCAGCATTATTCTGAGTGTCGTTCTTTCTTGAGCGGGATTTGGGAATGTAAAAGCTTCAAATTCAATTTGCTCCTCTTCTTGCGAATGATCGTAGATATCATACTTCTTTTTGTCGCTCTCAGTTAGATATTCAGCAAAATGTGGTGAATACCCCATTCCACCAAGGTAATGCACCTCAATGACTTTTTGCGTTGCTTGCACAACAACATCTTCGAGCAGTACTTCACCTGTAATTTCAACCCCATCTATCTCTACATCAATCAGATCAGGCTCACGCATTTGACGAACATTTCTTTTCTTTTCTACAGTTGTGGTTTGTTCGAGAGTCGAGTCAGCTAGATAAGAAGTCTCTGTTTCACTCTCCATAAACGAATTTCCAACTTGTTGAATAGCTTCAATTTTCTTCTGTTCCCGCTCCTCTTCACAGCTAAAGAGTGTGAATCCAAAGGCAACAATCAACGAAAATATTAGCGCACTTTGAAAAGATCGTTTAGAATTCATTTGCCAAAGTTCAAAATCAGCATTCAGTGTATCCAATTGACTTGGACTGATCTTACCACACATCTTCCCTCCTAGATTCAGTGCTAGAACTGAGCGAATTTCTTCTGCCGATTTCTTTGTAAAGTCTTGAACCTCCAACGAGCATTTCTTACAAAAAGCTCCACGTTCAGTAGGGTTCATTTGATCCCAGTTCTCAGTACAAGGTTCTTTAATATCTATATTTTTCTTCATAGTGATAATATTTGAGCGTGTACAACTTACATTTTGACAAAACGAACAGATTCTTTGAAGTCTTCAGAACGAATTGAAATCAAATAAGTCCCATTTGGCACGTCCAGTAAATTAATTGGCAAATTATTCTCTCCTTTTGAGAGCGTTTCCATGCTAATTGTCTGGATCATTTGTCCACTCATGCTGAATAATTGTACTTGAACCATGGTTTCCTTAGGCAGCATTATTCTGAGTGTGGTTCTTTCTTGTGCAGGATTTGGGAAAGTAAAAGCTTCAAATTCGATTATTTCTTCTGCAACACTGTGATTGTAAATCTCTTCTACTGGGCTTAAATAGCTCGAGTAAATTGCTGAATGGCTCATCCCTCCTTTTATACTTGAGTGATACTCTAAGATTCTCGCTGGAGCTTCGTGTAAATCGTTGTTTGATTCGCGCATTGCTCCTAACACATATTGCTCTCGCACGATTTCCTCCTGAACTACAGGTACATGAGGTGGTATATTTTGCACGGCGTGTTCTGCAGATTTACCAGCAAAGAAACTAGACTTGTCAAGATCGAAGAAGAATGTCATGCCTGCTTGTTGGATGTTTCCGATTTTTCGCTCTTCTTCCTCTTCTTCACAGCTAAACAGTGTCATTCCAAAGGCCACAATTAGTGCGAAGACTAGGGCACTTTGGAATGAACGTTTAGAATTCATTTGCCATACATTAAAATCAGCATTAAGAGCGTCTAATTGACTTGGGTTGATTTTTCCACATACACGGCTTCCGAGATTCAGTTTTAGAATATCGCGGATTTCATCTCCTGAATTATTAGTAAAGTCGTGTACCTCCAATGCACAGCTTTCACAGAAAGCTCCACGTTGGGTTGGAAGCATTGCATCCCAATTTTCTGAACAAGGTTCTTTGATGTCAATGTTTCTTTTCATGGCAGTCGAATTTCTGATCTGTACATACTAGATGCAGATAACGTTCAAAATCCATAAAAAAGGTGATCTGTTATTCGTCTTCGAGGTTGGCTCTCAATTTCTGACGTAGTTGACGATGGTAGGTTTCAGTGATATACTTCAAGTAATTTGGAGTACTTTTCGTAATGCACTTGGTATAATGTTTCATACGATACTCAATGTGATCGCGAAGCATATCCATCAATTCCAATCCATGGAAATAATCTTCAGCACTCCCGCAAATAACATTAAAGTGATTCTCTAAAGATGCATCAACAGCTTCTTTTCCTTTACGACCATTGTCCACGCACTCGTAATAGAACTCTTTGATATTGAATTCATCTAATTCAGAAGTATTCAACGTTTCAGAAGTTATTTTCGGAAATTCAAACTCAACTTCAAATTCAAGATCCTCTGTCTCACTTAATCGAGCCTCCAAGAAACGATCTGGAAAACGGAAAGCGTCTTGCCAATTCAAATAATCTTGCCAAATTCCAAAACGACGGACATTATTTCCAAGATCGATCACTTTAAAACGTGCTTTCTTTGGAAGGCGACGTGATCCACGACCAATCATCTGGTGATATAGTGTCAATGAACGTGTCGCGCGATTTAGAATAATCGTTTGCACTGTAGGCTCATCAAATCCTGTTGTTAAAATCCCAACTGACGTCAAAATTGCATCAGGTGTCACTTTAAACCATCGAAGTACGTCCTTTCTATCTTTATCGCTAAAGGTAGAATCTAGGTGACGAATGGGATATCCTCGTTTCTTAAACGTCTCTTCTACGCGAAGTGACGTTTCAATTCCAGAGTTAAAAATCAGTGTTTTATCTCCAACAGCTACTTCTTCATAAGCGAAGAGCAATTTTTCCTGCATGAAGTAATTTCCATAGACGACATCAGAACTGCTCACAGTGAAATCACCATTTGATCCAATTTTCAGACCGTGCAAATTAACATCATACGTATAAGAATCCGCGTCAGCGAGATAGCCACATTCAATCAATGAAGAAATACTCTCACCAACAACCAACTTATTGTAGTTGTCATTTAGTGGAAGTGCCTTGTTGCTACTCAATGGAGTTGCAGTTACACCAAGGATATTCGCATTGCTATAAAATTGGAATATTTTTCGGAAGCTATTGTAGTGTGCTTCATCGACAATTACGAGTCCAACTCCTTTAATGAAGTTTTCATCGTCATTTAATCGATTGTTCAGCGTTTCTACCATCGCGATAAAGCATTGGTATTCACTTTGCTCAGGAATCTCCTTCACCTCACTGCTAATCACCATGTTACCCACTTTAATCGCAGAAAGCTGCTTTGAAGTTTGAACAGATAATTCAATTCGATGTGTAAGGATCAAAACTTTTTCCTTTGTGGCCTCAATATAGCGTCGGGCAATTTCCGAGAAAATAACAGTCTTGCCACCTCCAGTGGGCAATTGAAATAGAAGATTAAAGTCTTTGCCGTTATCTTCCAGCTCTTTAAGGATGGAAATAACTGTTTTCTCCTGAAAAGGATAAAGAACTTTGGCTTCGTACAACTCGGTATCAATCATAATGCGTTCGCAGAAAAAGGGGCTACAAAGCTACTGTTCTTTTTGGCAAATCCAAAATATAAGAGGTATTATGACTTGACTTTATCATTGAATTCCTATCTAAAGTGAAAGTCGAGCAGAATACAATTAATGTTTCTTTGAAATGTTACATTTGCTTTTACGTCAAATGAGAAAACATATAGATCAACTATGAGTGATATAGAAAAAGTCAAGTGCCTTATTATTGGATCAGGTCCTGCTGGTTATACAGCGGCGATTTACGCGGCACGTGCTGAGATGAAACCAGTGATGTATCAAGGAATGCAGCCAGGTGGACAACTTACCACAACTGATGAAGTAGAAAATTTCCCTGGCTATCCAGATGGTGTAACAGGTCCAGAAATGATGATTCAATTGGAGGCGCAAGCAAAACGTTTTGAAACTGATATTCGTTTCGGATTTATCGATAAAGTTGATTTTTCTGGAGATGTACTTAAATGTTGGTCAGAAAGTGGCGCTGAGATTCACGCTGAAACTGTGATCATTTCAACGGGTGCGTCTGCAAAATATCTCGGATTGGAGAGCGAACAAAAATACCTAGAGCTTGGAGGTGGTGTTTCTGCCTGTGCAGTTTGTGATGGATTCTTCTACCGCGGACAGGAAACTGTGATCGTTGGAGCTGGCGATTCTGCCTGTGAAGAAGCACATTATTTATCAAAACTTTGTACGAAAGTGACAATGTTAGTTCGTCGTGATGAATTTAGAGCATCAAAAATCATGGCGCACAGAGTTGAGAATACTGCCAACATTGAAATCCTGTATAATACAGATACAGTTGAAGTGTTAGGTGATGGGCAAGGTGTTACAGGCGCTCGCGTTAAGAATAATAAAACGGGAGAAGTAAAAGATATTCCATGTACAGGTTTCTTTGTGGCAATTGGGCATACTCCAAACACGGCTATCTTCAAAGATTACATCAATCTTGATGCTACTGGATATATTGAGTACGAGCAGCCAGGCACATCAAAAACAAATGTTCCTGGAGTATTTGTTGCGGGAGATGCTGCTGATAAAACATATCGTCAAGCAGTTACTGCAGCAGGCACAGGATGTATGGCTGCACTTGATGCTGAGCGTTATTTATCAGCTAAAGAGCACGGAGAAGCTTAAGTAAAAGCTATATTTATTAAATGGGAACTGCGTGCAGTTCCCATTTTTTTGTGCCATGAAATGACTAAAGTCCCGAATCAAGAAGATCGTCGTCTGTAATAGCATCAGACGTCACAGCCGAAATCTTTGGAAGCAAAATTTCCATTTCATGATATGATTTGATCATTAAGATTGCCAGAACTGCAGAAGCAACACTTATGGCCGTGGTAAGCAAAGCCATACTCATTGAGGTATTCTCGCCATAGGCTTCAACTCTCCCAAGAAGTATAGATGCAATCCATAATCCCCACCACCAATTCTTGATCTGATGTCTTGCTGGATTAGCTTCTGCGAGATTGTTATTAACCAAAATAAGCTCTGTTTCTTTAAATAAGTCTGTAGCAATTTGATATGGCCCCCAAAAATTAAAAATAGGAATAAACCATGCTCCAGCAGCCCATCCTTCTGAATGTTGAAGTCCTCCAGGGGAAAGTTGATGAAGGTTGTAATATGCTCTTCTAAACCACATGATAAAAAAGATGGCAGCAATTATAGTTATTGCCACGGCGATCAGGGCTACCATTAATGCCATAAATACTAGATCATCATAATCTTCTCGCATGAAAAGTGGACCAAGGTGTGCTGAGTAGTATTGAAAGCCAAGACTACTAAGAGAGAGTACAATCATGACATACATGCAAATGGTCGCATATCTTGCACGATCTTGATTAGGTTTTAGTTTCACAGGTATTTAGATTAGCTAATGTCGTCTTGCTTAAGATAGCTATTTCACCTTGTTCTCCAACATTGGAACAAAACTAAAAACGCCTAGATCGTCTTCTTCGAAATCGCTCTCTGATATTTTTGTTACCCGCTTCATCTGCTGCTGTTCGCCCTCTCCTACTGGAATAATCATTATGCCACCAACTTTCAATTGTGCAAGAAGATCATTAGGAATGCCTGGTGCACCACACGTAATAATGATTTTATCAAAAGGTGCAAAAGCTGGTAAGCCCTTATATCCATCGCCAAAGCTGAGTCGAGCTGAATAGTGAAAATGACTTACTATTGCCTTTGCCTTTAAGTGCAGTTCCTTGTGACGCTCTATACTAAAGACTTTAGCTCCCATTTCTGCGAGAATACATGTCTGAAATCCAGAACCAGAACCAATTTCTAAAATTTTATCTCCTTTTTTAATCTCGAGAAGTTGCGTTTGAAATGCTACTGTATATGGATGACTTATTGTTTGACCTGATCCAATTTGAAAGGGCATATTGGAATACGCTTGTTGGGCAAAAGCATTATCCAAAAAGAAATGACGCGGAACTGCGTCAAAGGCATCCAGAATCTTCTGATCCTTTATTCCTTTCTCTTTCAACTCATTAATAAGTTGACGTCTCATTCCTTTATATTTAAACGAGTCTTGCATAACTCAAAGATACTCTAAACCGAGTAAATTTATTCTTCAACTTTCTAACAATCCTCTGTTTATATTCTTCCGAATTCAATGACCATTAAGTCACTCTATTTGCTTTTAGATGCCTATAAGACGCGCAGTTTTCACGAAAGGATTTCCTATATTTGACGGACTTTTCAGAAATAGAAAATGGCGATACCAAAGAAAGAATTAGAGTTTAACAAGAATGACGATGAAATGCGTCTAAAAATATCTGCCCTGGACCGCGAGTTGGCTAAGATTAGCGAAGGAGGTGGAAAAAAGCGGGTTGATAAATTACATGCCGCCGGCAAATTAACCG
>JBLHON010000183.1:0-7374 GCA_047621865.1 Crocinitomicaceae bacterium
CACCAAAAACATACGATACAGCTACCTCTGGGCTTCCCAGAAAACCTAGACAATTCGTCTTAATGACATATCCATACTGTGCAGGTTTTCCAGCTTCTAAAGAATCATAGGAAATTACGGAGCCACCATCTGGAGTTCGTTCGGTGTCGGTAATTTCATGAATGTACCTACGCGCACTATCCTCTGGAAAATAGCGATAATGACGTTTCCAGATATCTTCTCCTGTTTCTAAATCCTTGTTAAACAGTTCTACCGGCAATAAAACCCAAAAAACTGTAGTGTCTTCATTTATATACCATTCGAGAGCTGTATAGGCTCCGACAAAGCTGCTGTCTGAAGATTGAACAAATTTATTAGACGATTCGTAGATCGACCCTATTACATTCCGATTAATCAGCGTGTCCTTCCATTTCATCTGATAATTTTCATCAAGACAAGTAATCACGGAGGTATAGTTCCAACTCGGTTGTGTCGATGGTGCTACTATAGCGTAATCTGAATCAAGATGCGAATAAATAATTTCGTTGTCCGTTTTCAGAAGTCCATACCTTCCATAACCTAACTGTGTATCCTGAATCCAATTATGTTCTAGTTCACTACCTGCTGTATCGACAATATAAATGTGAATTTTTGACCATTCCAAATGCTCCAATGAAGGTGCATATTGCCGAGTTTCTCTCATTGTTAACAGAATAGTTGTGTCAGAAATTGCAAGTATTGACATCACGGAAAATTGTGGTTTCGGTACTGGAAGTGAGCTGGCAAATCGCTTCTCCCAAACTATGTTTCCTAATATGTTCAATTTAGCGAGAAGGACGCCTCCTTCACCATAATTACTGGACGGTGAATCAAAATCCTCATCATGGTAGGTAAAATACAAGTAATGACTGGAATCATTATTCGTTGTTATTACGCTACCAAAATCATAAAACAACATGCTATCAGTACTCCACCAATCTGAATATAGAGTGTCCATAACCTCAGCTCCACTTTCAGAAAATTTCATAACACGCGGCACATTACCCAAGCTAGATGAATTTCTAGCGGTGAAGGTGAAATGCCCATTTGTATCAGCAGACATTGAGCCTGGAGAAACAAATTGGTTTGATGAAAGGTCAATGTTCCGCGTAAAAAAATCCACAGTCCCATTCAAGTTCAATTTCCCAAATAAGGCTTCTACACGGAGGTTCGTATTACTAACCTCCGCTGCAGAAAAATAATATCCAGAATCCGTAGGATAGATGTCATTAATGACTACTACCGAATCGTCAAAAAAGTAGATGTTGTGAAAGGTCTCCTGACCGTTCACAACACTACATAAGAGAAGTACAATTCCCAGACAATATGTTTTTATTTTTCTCAATTCATTATTTAGTCAACAAGATGCGCGTGGTATAAACCGAAACATCTGTAGGTATGTCTATTCATTTAGTGCAAATACCCGCTCTATTGTACCATCTGAATACATGTAAATAAGAACTGTATTTGACCTGTAAGGGGTTTCTCTTCCCATTAAATCTACTATTTTAAGGAGTTGTTTAGGAGTGCTATGTAGTGCTTCTATGCCCACTGAACATGGTATGGAACAATAATTACTAAATGAAATCTGTGGGTCAACGTATGTCCAATTAAGGATTGACCACTCCGCGTTGTCCACTTGAATACATGTGAGCGTGGGGCAATCTGTAACCTGAAAATTTAGGATAAATGCATTGTTCCCACTCTTAACGTTTAGACATTCTAACGGGTTAAATGAGCAAGCTAAAGTTGTGATAAGCGGATTCTGTGAAACATCTAAAGATGTGAGTAGATTTCCTGCACAGTAGAAAGCTTTTAAATTAGGATTTTGGGATACATTCAATGAGGTGAGCTGATTCGAGGCACAATCCAAGACAGTTAAAACCGAATTCTGAGAAAGATTCAGGGATGTGAGTTGATTCTGATAACAATCTAAATCGTACAAGTCAGGATTCTGAGATAAATCTAAAGATGTGAGTTGGTTAAAAGAACAGCCTAAGCTAGTTAACGATGTAAAGCCTTCAATTCCTGTGAGATCGGTAATCCCCATGGCCATTGGACTAATTGACGCTACCCCGCTAATGTTGGCCGTTGTAACCGAGTCATCATCGGGAATGCCGTTACCCATCCCATAGAACTCTAAAAAGGTTTCAAAATTATCATCAGGAACATAGGTTTGTTGAGCCTGACTATTAAGAGCAATCAACATGATAACGACAAGCGGAAAGTGTTTCATTCTAAGATTCGTTGATATTAAAGATACGGAATGTATATTTAACGCCCAAGATTGATCATCTATGGACGGTAAAGAAGAATCATAATGTGCCCTATTTGTAGCCCAAACGGAGACAACTACTATAAACCGTCAATAGTTACTTTTTGTATTGGAAAGTAATATTCCACCCAACTTCACTCTTCAGCCAATCCCATTTATCCCATTCTCCAAGTCCTATTCGTCATCGAAAGAATATCCACTCCACGTATAGACGTTTTGTCTATCTTGATCAACAAGAAGGACTTAAGGAAGAGTTGGAGTATTCATGGCGTGTTTTTTAGCTAAGCTCTCGTTAGGCCTAGTTTATTATCTGGAATGCTAAGTTGGCCCTGTTCTCTTCGTAATATTCTATTAATAGTCTTTTTAGAGCTAGGTCTTGCTTCATTCGAAAGAATAATTCTTTTCTTACATCTAGTAAATACTTATCCAGAGTTGTAATACTAGGTTTGAACTTTTGACAAGCCTTAGACTTTTCAGAGCTGTAGGACTCATCAATTTGTGACGAACCCTCGACCAAATCATTGAAGATTACTTCGTAGCAAAAAGCCTCGAGCAGGGTGTAGTCTTTATGCCAATTTGCCTCACTAACACCATTCAATCCTAGGCAGACATGCGACTGAACAGTGGTGTCAGGAAAGACCTTGTCGCAATAGAAAAACTTGGAGGCAACTTCCATTAAGTCATCGGTTGTAAAAGACGTAGTTACTTCAATAGTTGTGTCAATAATGGCTCTACTTGTTGCTTCGAAAGACATCACCAAATTTTTATCCTTAGCAAATTGTTTTATATAAAGCCGTTTAAGTTTTATCGTGTCTGGATACAGGCTCCAAATTTCTTTTCTCTTTTCAGCTTTCTTGGGAGTATGGATTTCTGAAACGTTTATTAGTAAATATTCAAACCGCCTTTTATATTGGTTCATTTCACTTTCTGATCGAAGCTCGGGCATAGCCGAAGCCTTCAGTTTTCCTTCATATTCATAAGTGTAAACAACAATATCAACATGGTCATTAATTATCGTTTTACTCGACTTGCATGAAGCTAGTGCAATAAATATGAAAATGTATTTTATCATGTCCTTCTGATTAAACCTAACTGCTCAGGCTAAAGTGACGTGTTCCTTCGCTGAGTGCCTATGCTAAAGCTTCAGCGAAAGAATAAGCTACAGCACAAGCGTTGCGCCTTTTAACTCTATTTAATTACAGTGTGCAATCCACCATTAACGAAGGCTATATTGTTATAGGTTACCGATGTAATAGAACGAAAATAAAAAGTTGAACCATTACACTCTGAGGAGTTCAAAAACCAATCAACTGTTAACGTGTCAATATTTAAGCTGTCATACGCGATAATATAAGGATAGCCCGATATCATTTCATCAACATTGAATTTCCAAGCCTTCTGAGTGATAGTGCCAGTTGAAACACTCGTAGAATTCACCGTGTGCGAGGAAAGGTTATCAGACAGTTCAAGTATTAAGTTGGGATAATCTTGTTCAATAATGTTATTTCCCAGAGAGTCTTCAATGACAATCCATAGTTCATCTGAACCCGGTGGATTGCACACGGGTTTTTTGCATGCGCTCAATGCATATAATATAATAGATAGGGTAATAAGAATGCTTTTTTTCATCTCAAATAGGATCGTAATATTCTTGTCAAATAGATAACGAAGTTCGTTGCTATTTGGTTGCACCCTCATTGAATAGAACGAAATACAGCTAAGCCACATTAATAGGATGGCTTAGCCGATGTTATGTCTTATAAATAGAAACGCTTGAGGAAGTTATCTACCTATATTCTCATACCATTTGGAGATTCCTTCACCAATTTCATGAGGGTAGTCTTCTTGCAGGAAATGCAATCCTTTTCCTAATTTAATAATAGTTGTGTTTTTAAATTCGTTCTGAACAATTTCTAGATCTGGCGCTTGAAACCCTACACCTGGTGTAACATAAAAGCATAGTTTGGGTATTTCTGTCTCTTTAAGCCAATGGGAATAGTTCTTTAATCTTTTAGCACTGAATTCAGGCTTTCCTTTGATCGCGACATCTTGCGGCCATCTATGCAGTGGCTTGCGGCTTTTTGCGTCAGGATAAGGAGCTGCGTAATAGGACATTTCCTCTTGAGTCAATTTTCTCATTATCATATCTGGAAGCATTTTTTTAATAAAAAGGTTACCTCTTTTTACCATTAGACCACCTAAGAAATTTGTGCGCATTAAGCTAAGTGCGATTTTAATACTTTTGGGCATAGTTTCATAACGAGGTACATCAATAGCTGCCTCCATAAAGGCAATTGCTTTGACGTTCTTCCGATTCATGTTGGCATAGTGAAAACCCATCATAGCTCCCCAGTCGTGTATTATTAACGTGACATTTTTGAGCCCCAGTTTTTCAATAAATTCCTCCAAATAATTATAGCTATCAATAAATCCATAGTGGATATCTGGCTTATCAGATTTGCCCATTCCAATATGATCTAGGGCTATACATCTAGCCTGATTAGTTAAATGAGGAATAACATTTCTCCACAAATAACTAGATGTGGGGTTTCCGTGAATGAATAGCATTGGGTCACCTTCGCCTTCATCAATATAATGCATTTTACTTCCTTTAACTTCCAAATACTTTGATTCGAAAGGGAATGCTGCTGATATTTCTTTATTCATCTTTCTAAGAGTTTAATTTTTTGATTTGATTTTTCTTGGGTGTGGATATCCATTTTCTAAGTAATACTTTAGTTCTTCGGCCATTTTTGTGGCTGAACTCCCTAATTTTTCATCAATGGTATTGGCCATGACTAACCCCATTATTCCTTTTGTTGTCATGCTGAATTCAAAAACAACTTTAGTGTGTAAAGAATCAATTGATATCATTGACCAAGTGGCACTGGTCTTTTTTGAAATGCCTGGAGCTCCTTCTGTAATATGATAGGTCAAAGTATGATTAACAGGGTCGAAAGCATCTAATTCCTGAACTGTTCTTCCTCTTTCCGTCAGCGTTATTCTTTTTGAATAACTTAATCCCTGAAATTTTGGTTTTCCACTGGGATCGGATTCTATAAAGTTAGTTGACCATACATCTACTTGACCATATTGATTTCCCATTACTTCCCAAGCGTCATCAATACCTTTATTAATAGTCAACTCCCTTTTAACGTGAATTTCTTTTTCGGCTAGAAAATTTAGTGTTAGAAGAACTGCGGAAATGATCGTGAAGATTAGTAAAACTTTCTTTTTCCTTTTTGTGAGTTTGAATGCCATCTATGTAGGATTATTGATTTAACTTTCTTGAATGTGGCTGACCATTTTCTAAGTAATACTTTAGTTCTTCGGCCATTTCTGATGCCGAATGCGTAAGCCCCATTTCAATTTTGGAAGCCATCTCTTCATTCACCATCGCTTTTGGTGTCATTGAAAATTCAAAAGTGACCTTGGTTGTGTTTGCATCTTCTGACCTTAAAGACCAAATGGCACTGGCTTGTTCAGCAACTTCTGGTGCACCTTTGGTGATATGGTAGGACAAAGAATAGTTAACGGCATCGAATACATCTAATTCCTGAATTGTTTCACCTCTCTCAGTCAAGGTCTTTCGGCTGGAATACCCCAATCCATCAAATTTAGATTCACCTTCTGGTTTTGATTCTAAAAAATTGCTAGACCATACGTGCACTTGTCCAAATTGGTTTCCCATTACTTCCCAAACATCCTGAATGTTCTTATCAATTGTTACTTCTTTTATTACTTTCATCATTTCCTGTTTTAGTTTTTAGAACCCAACCTTTTGGACCTTTATTGATTGGATGCATGAAATAAGCAGGTGTTACAAAAACGGGTAAAAAAAATGAGGTCACGAATGGTGACCTCATAGTAAACAAGATATTGATTGATCGTATTGACTTAAATTTTGAATAAGTTCTTTATCGTTTTGTCGTTGATAATTTTGGTGATAACGGTTTCCGCATCAAAGTCATTTTTACCTGGGTGAGCTCTAAAGATTTCAATGTATTTTTGATCCAAAACCTCTTTCATAGCATCTTGATTTTTAGAAACAAAATCTCCAATCTTCTTGGTGTAAGATGGTTTAAGAATTAAATTATGCTCATTTAACGCTCCCATTTTCAAGGCGCTTTTGGCTTTTTTGACACATCTGCATGGATTCGACTTATTGACGAGTCCACATCTATATTCCATATAATTGTGTAGCTCTTTTCGTGCTCGACTTAGTTTTACTCTAAAGTTTTGCGTTGAAACACCAAAAATCTCAGCACCTACATTGTGATCGATTCCAAATGAATCACCTAACAAATAAATTAAACGTTGCTCCCTGTCCAAACAAATAAGCATGGCTGAAGTACATCTGAATTTAACTTCTCTCGTATAATCCTTTAATTCAAGTTCTTCTTCCGGAGTCATGCTTGGATCTGGAACTGCATTTAATTGTCGGTCATGCTCTTCGAAATTTGGAAATGCCTCTTCCTTTGCCTTTCTTTTGGATTGTAGAAACTCATTAAACACAATTCGATACAACCAAGTTCTGAAGGCACTTTCTCGTTTAAAAGTCGACAACTTTGTGATTACTTTTATAAGCACCTCTTGAGTTAAGTCGAGCGCATCTTCATTACTATGAGTCATTTTCCACGCCACGTTATAAATAAAAGCTTGGTGAATATCTACAAGCCTGTCAAGGGCTCTAGAGTCCCCTTCGAGCACTTTATCCACAAGAAGGAGATTAGTCTTTTCGGAATATTTATCTGACAATGGATTTTTCATAGTTTCTACCTTTGGTATAATACTTTGATACTTGAAAAGAATAGGTGTTACAAAAATGAGATAGGTTTTTTCATTCGACTCCAATTGAAAATAACGATCAGGGCTAGAATGACGTGTTCCTTCGCCAAGTGCCTATGCTGAGTCCTTGGCCAAAGGCTACGGGCGCCAGAGAAAGCTTCAGTGAAAGAATAAGCTAGTTGTACGAACTATAAACGGAGCATGCCTGTACGTCAACAGAGAAGCATTTAAGCCTATGTTATGTAAATTTTAGTCCCTTGTTAGACTATAGCTCATCTCGGCTCCCCAAGCCA
>JBLHON010000184.1:0-7374 GCA_047621865.1 Crocinitomicaceae bacterium
ATCTGGTTGAATTCTGAGGAGCCACATAACATGGAATTACCAAATGCCTACCACAAGAACTTCAAAGAGGCGAGCGATTATTATTATACGCATTATTCGATGCACGGTGAAAACAGAAATTTTCTTGAAAAACTCATCAAATCAAGCGTAATCCTGTCAAAAATCTATATTAATTTCAAAATTTCAACACGATCGAATAAACCAAAAACAATTTACTCCAATTCAGTCTCACCACCTTATACCTACAACAATTTGAAGCCGATAGAGAGTTTTTGTGACTCGAATTCAACATCAGTATTGTTCGTCGGAATTCCAGCTCCAATGGATGCACATGATCAAATCAGCCTTCGTGAGAGATATGGTCACTTTTTTAATGAAATCCCATGGGAGACCACAAATGATTTTACCTTAGCAGACTATGATGGCACCTCCCCAAGTAATCATTTTAACAGTAACGGGCACTACAAGTATGCGAAATTTCTTGGTCCCTTGATAGAGAAGGCACTTCTTGAACAGAACTGATTTATAGCCTCAGATGAAGAAAGAAAGCAAAAAAAATAAGAAATCAATGTGGAAGTTTCAGCTCCTCATTTTCATTCTGCTCTTTATTTCTGCTGAGCTGATCATGAGAATGACTGGAATGAAACCAGGAGTTCTTGAGGATCAATTTTATCAGGCTGAGACCATAATCATTGACCAGTCGCTCTATGGTGACGAAATGGGAATAACCCATACTATTCCTGGAAAGGAAACTTATCCAGGGCAAAACACGAATTTGGAAGGCTTTCCAAGTAGTATTGAATACACAAAAGCAGCAATGGATTCAATTCGATCGCTGGGTAAGAAGATAGTTTTTTTGATTGGAGATTCTTATACTTATGGATGCTGCCCTGGTAATTTGGACTACTCTTTCGCTGGTCTACTTACAAACTCAGAAAAATACGAGGTGCTGAATTTTGGTATTGGAGGCACTGATCCACTTCAGTATGCCTTGATTGTTAAGAAATACGCACCTATTCTTGAGCCTGATTTGGTTGTAATAATTCCATTTTTAGGCAATGACATTCTACAGTATGATAGAACTCCAAAGCCGAACATTCCCATATGTTATACACCTGTGAATGGTCCTTGGATAAGTTCTGAAGCTCCAACTCATTATTATCCTGTTAACACTTCTTTTGAGACAGCTGAGAAAGCAAAAGGGTTTTATTACACCTACTATTCACTGCGTTCGGATCAAAATACTTTCTTTGAAAAGCTAATTCGTGAGAGTATAATTTTGAGTCGCGTCTATCTTTTTTTAAAAATCAGTTACCAGCGCTATAAGCTTGGTGATAAAGCCTACACTCCTCAAGATAAACCTGAGTACAGCTATAATCATCTCAAAGAAATTCAATCCTTTTGTGATTCAATAAATACCAATGTTGTATACACTGGAATACCAAGTTATACTGATGTATTGAATAAAATTAACCCTCGAATTAAATATGATTTCCTCTTTGAAGATATCCCTTGGGTTTACCCGAAAAATATAACTACTGAAGATTATGATTTTCCCATAGAGGCGAGTCATTACCTTCAATCAGGACATCGGAAATTTTCCATCTTCCTGAATGGACAAATCTTAAATCACCTAGATCTTAAACCTTAATATGTCATTCATACATCTTTTTACAAAGAAATTAAGGCTCAGCAAGCCGTGGAAATATAAAGTTCCATTGATCATCTCGCTGCCTGCTTTCTTTATACTCGTTGGTGATTTTAAGGCAGAAACTGCGTTATTTTCATACATCGCTGCCATTGTTACTACGATTGGTTTTGCCGGAATTGGTTACATCACAAATGATCTTTCAGATCGGAAGAAGGATGGTTTAGCTGGTAAGGATAATGTGACAGCAAAACTCTCTATTTTTCCCTTGATCCTCATTACTGTACTGTTTCTCGGATTGGCTCTTGGTCCTTGGTTTTATTTACCATTGGATAGAATTTCCATTGGCTTAATTGCAGCGGAATTACTTCTCTTTGTGCTTTATGCGTTTCCGCCATTTCGACTGAAGGAAAAAGGAGTGATTGGTCTATTAGCAGATGCGCTCTATGCACATGTTGTCCCGGCAATTCTGGCTTCCTGGACTTTTTTCATTGCTGGAGGTAAAGAATACGAATACATGCTGCCTTTTCTGATCACGCTGGGAATTTGGCAACTCGTATCTGGGATTCGCAATATTCTATCTCACCAAATAAAGGATTACCACAACGATCTGAAAAGTGGAATATCAACCTATGTTACAAAGAGAGGACTAGAAGGTTTGGAACCAAAACTGCGTAAATACATGATGCCATTGGAAGTGATGCTCTTCATTGCAATAATGCTCTTTATACAGATTGAAGTGACATACTTACTACCAATTCTCTCGCTCTATTGGCTAGTCGCACTCTATCGATTCCCGAAAACAATTGAGGATAAATCTGAGACTGAATTTAAACACAATACCAATGTTTTTCTGGATAACTTTTACATTAAGTGGCTTCCAACTATAATCGTTTCGAATGGAATTTTCATTAACATGGAAATTCGCTACATCTTACTAATTCATATAATTCTATTCACTCCGGTTATTTCATTTGCATGGAAAAAAATTAGAAAGGTTATTGGCTAAACTTGCAATCATATCGACCAATAGAGCGAAGTATTCGGAAACGTTTATTCGCATGCACATTGATGAATTGCCATTTGAAATTGTGCTTTACTCAGATGGACATTTTCCTGAGGCAGTTTCCTTAGATAAAGGTGCATCATTTACAGCCTTGAAGTCGAAGAAAAAATGGTGGCAATCAACAGATCCAGAAAACTCTCTGATTCAATCTTTTAAAGAAAATAAAATCGATTTCGTACTGGCAGAGTATGGTCCTGCAGGAACAGAAGTCATGAATGTTTGCTCCAAACTTAAACTCCCATTAATTGTCCATTTCCATGGCTATGATGGCTATAGAGACGATGTGCTTAACTCACATGGTAAAAGGTACGCACAGTTATTTGACATAGCAACAGCTGTGATTGGCGTGTCAAAAGACATGTGCACGCAACTGACAAGTTTAGGATGCCCAAAAGATAAATTGCACCATGTTCCTTATGGAATTGATGTAGAAATCTTTAAACCTGGTTCAGAGTCTCAGCAAAACTATTTTATCTCCTGTGGGCGATTTGTGGCTAAAAAAGCTCCTTTGAATACACTTAAAGCTTTCTTAGAAGTGGTTAGAGTAAAGAATTTCGCTCATCTTATAATGATTGGAAATGGTGAATTACTCGACTCAGCCAAGGAGTTTGTGCAAGCAAATGGTCTGGATACGAATGTCACGTTCAAAGGAGTTCTAACGCAAAACGAGATTGTCATTCTTTATCATTCTGCACGTGCATTTGTTCAACATTCAATCAAAACAGTTGACAACGATTCTGAAGGAACTCCTTTGGCAGTTTTAGAAGCATCAGCATCAGGTTTGCCAATTATAGCCACACGACACGCGGGAATTATCGATAGTGTCGATGAGAATATCACGGGTTTATTAACTGATGAAGGAGATTTAGAGGGAATGACAGCATCCATGTTACGCATCTTGGAATCAAAGGAAGAAGCCAAGCTAATGGGGGAGAATGGGCGCAAAAAAGTCTTGAATGAATACACAAGCAGGCATTATCTAGATCGATTAACTCAAATTCTGGTCGATAGTAAACGAAAACAATAGTATTTTTGCTATACACTAACACATTCGTATGAAAAGATCATTGGTACTAGGAGCTGGTGGCTTTATTGGTAATCATCTCGTCACCCGTTTGAAAAAACAAGGGCACTTCGTGAAAGCGATTGATTTGAAGTATCCGGAGTTTTCGGAATCTGAAGCAGATCAGTTCGTGATTGGTGATTTACGTGATCCAAACATTTGTCAACAACATCTTACTGAAGATTTCGACGAGGTTTATCAGCTTGCTGCTGACATGGGAGGTGCTGGTTATCTTTTTACAGGAGAAAACGATTTCAATGTCATGCACAATTCTGGAATGATTAATCTGAATGTGGTTGATTGTTCCATCAAACAAAAAATTGCTAAAGTCTTCTTTTCATCTTCAGCATGTATCTACCCAAAAACGAATCAGGTTGATCCAAATAATCCAAACTGTGAAGAGGGTAGTGCATATCCTGCAGATCCTGATAGCGAGTATGGATGGGAGAAAATATTTTCTGAACGCGTTTATCTAGCTGCAAATAGAAATTACAACTTAAACATACGCATCGCGCGATTCCATAATGTCTATGGTCCACTTGGAACTTGGAATTCTGGAAAAGAAAAAGCCCCAGCTGCATTGTGCAGAAAAGTGGTTGAATCTGACTCAACAGGAATCGTTGAAATATGGGGAAGTGGCGAACAAACGCGTTCATTCCTTTATATAGATGATTGCATTGATGGAGTAATGACATTAATGAATTCAGAATACAAGGAACCAGTAAACATTGGCTCTGAGGAAATGGTTAGCATCAATAAATTGTGCGAAACAGTACTTGAAGTTGCCAATAAATCAGCTGAGATAAAACACATTGATGGACCACTTGGAGTGATGGGACGTAATTCCGAGAACTCATTGGTGAGAGAGAAAATTGGATGGGAGCCAAAAATAGACCTGGAAGAAGGGATTGGTCACACCTATGCATGGATTGAAAATCAGATGGAATCAGCCTCTGCAGAAACACAAAAATCAGCAGCACAAGAACATGAGTAAATCAGGTACTCCCTATCTTTCATTTGTTGCGACATCTAGAAATGATGATCACGGTGGCGATATGCGAAAGCGCATGAATATTTTCGTAAATGGCCTGATTCATCAGTGCAATAAATTTAAATTGCCGTGTGAATTGGTAATGGTTGATTGGAACTCTCCAGATGAAAATGAATTGCTCGATAAAGTCTTGCCGAAGGTTACTAAAGACGATTACCTATCCATTCGATACATTGTTGTTCCACGGGAAATTCACAATAAATACGAATACTCTGAGCGACTTGGCCTTTACCAAATGATTGCGAAGAATGTTGGAATTCGAAGAGCACACGGTGAATTTGTCGTCTGTACAAACGTTGATTTACTCTTTTCAAATGAAATGTTTGAGCTCTTTGCAAAACGTGAATTGAAACAAGGAAGTTTCTATCGCGCCAATCGCTGTGATATCCCAAACAGCATTAAAGAAGATGCAACCGAAGAAGAACAGTTGATTTTCTGTAAGAACAATATTGAAAAGCGGTTGGGGAAACACTCAAGATATCCGCTGTTAAACAATACCGAACGAAAAATATTTCGTCAACAAATTTGGCGACCATTTTATCCACTGTTATCCTTAACGAAACGACTACTGCTGGGTAAAACTCGTGCATCGATACATCGTCTTGATTTTGATGCTTGTGGTGATTTTACAATGATGAGCAAGGATGATTGGATCAAAATTGAAGGCTACGCGGAACTCGAGCTTTATTCTTTACATATCGACTCTATGGGCGTCTTTGAAGCAGCAGCGCGAGGCTTGAAACAAGAAATAATGAGCCGTGACGAATGCACTTATCACATATCACATCGAGGTGGTTGGGAATTTGCCGATCCAATCGAGAAGTTACATTTTTATGCGAAGCGACCTTCACTAGAATGGTGGTCTGTTTGGGTTGCAGGAAATAAAATTGTTAAAGAAAAGAGTACATTTGGTATTAATGATTCGAATTGGGGATTGAATCAAGTGGAGCTTAAAGAAATCACTGTCGTATAATTCTATGAATAAAATTGGAATAATTGGAGCTGGTAGACTCGGACTGTGTCTTGCATTGAATCTTGAGCGAGTAGGGTATGACGTGATTGCCATTGATATTTCTGAAGAGCGAGTGAATCAGATTAATTCCAAATCTCTGGTGGTTGAAGAGCCACTCGTCGAGGAATATTTGAATGCCGTAACTAACTTGATAGCCTCGACGAAAACGAGTGATCTCATCGATAATGAGGTATACTTGATTTTCGTATGCGTACCCACCCCCTCTCTTGATAATGGGAAATATAATCACTCGTATATATTGGATAGTGTTGCAAAATTACTGCAATTCGATATTCCGGAACGGCGCGTAGAACTTGTTATTAACGCGACCACAATGCCCGGATTTTGTGATGAATTACAGGAGCTGTTAAAGGATACAAACTACTTCGTTTCCTACAATCCTGAGTTTATTGCACAAGGAAGTATCATCAAAGATCAGCAGTTTCCAGATCAAGTATTAATTGGTGAATCAGAGCCAGAATCCGGTGATCGAATTGTTGAAGTATATTCGAAACTTTGCGAAAACCCTTTGATCAATAGAATGTCACGGACAAGCGCTGAAATTGCAAAATTGAGCGTGAACTGCTTCCTGACAACTAAAATTGCTTTCGCGAACTCTGTTGGTGATCTTTCGATAAAGATGAAAGCTGAGCACGAAAAAATTCTCGCTTCAATAGGATCTGATAGCAGAATCGGAAATTCATACTTAGGTTATGGATTTGGATTTGGAGGGCCGTGCTTGCCTCGTGACAATCGAGCATTAGCAATTACTGGAGAAGAACAAGGTGTTTCATTGCATATTTCTACAGCTACAAACAATGCCAATTTCACACACCTCGATTTTCAATTTGATCAGTACATGAAAATGGAAGAACCGATTATTTTTGAACAGGTTACTTACAAGCCTGGAACAGATATTATTGAGGAATCTCAATACTTGGCACTCGCGGTTCGATTGATGAGGGCTGGTAAAAAAGTTCAGGTGAGAGGATCAGAAGTTGTATTGAAGCAGGTGAGAAAATTGTACGGCGACAAATTTATTTACGACTTAGACCATGATGAGTAATCCCGCAATTATAGTTGTTGCATACAATCGACCAGCATCACTGCTACGATTGTTGACTTCTATTGCCAATGGGAATTATTTGGTAAAAAAAATACCTCTTCACATTTCGATTGACAGAAGTGATGTAAAAGAGGTGGGAGAAATTGCAAACGATTTCGACTGGGAGCATGGAGAAAAGATTGTACAAATTTCAGAAGATCGTCTTGGATTGAAAAATCACATTTTACAATGTGGTGAACTAACTGAATCTTACGGCGCGATCATTATGTTGGAAGATGATTTACTCGTCTCGCCTAACTTTTATGAATACGCAAGAAAGGGACTTGACTTTTATTCTGATGAGATCAAAGTTGCTGGAATCTCGCTCTATAGCTATGAAGTTGCTGAAAGTTGTGGATATCCATTCAGCGCGATTAAAGATCAATCAGATGTCTATTTCATGCAAATAGCTTCCTCCTGGGGACAAGC
>JBLHON010000185.1:0-7361 GCA_047621865.1 Crocinitomicaceae bacterium
AATTTGCCCAGAATATTTTACGGATTTCAAATTTATTCAATTTAGACTCTCACCTCAACCGGGGGAATCTGAGAGACTTCTCGCTGCGCTTGTTGGATTTTTTGCTACCTGGTGGGTAGGAATTCTAATTGCATTGCTTTTGGGAGCTGTAGGAATCCAGAGCTTAGAATGGAAGGCATTTCTGAAACTAAAAATTCGAGCAATTACAATCACGTTTGTCGTTACTGTAATTCTTGGCATTGTTGGGTACATTATTGGACTGATCGGGTCGAACGCGCTTGGAAATGACAAACTACACGTCTTTCACCTTGCAGGCTATCCAGAAATGTACGAGGCACTTCTTCAAGTTAAGGATATAAAAGGGTTTGTTACTGTTGGCTATATTCACACCTTCAGCTACTTGGGAGGCTTTGCGGGAATGGTCATAGCTATGTTCTATCAATTTAGACAAGTGAAGTTCTTGCGAAATACATTGAAAAAAGCCTTCGATGTCATTAAAGAGGATGACGTTGATTGAGTTTCGGCACTTTTAACTAAAGCGTTAGGTACACCCAACCTAACGCAGTCGTAGTGCGTTACACATTAACGATGAAGGATTCCATTAAGCTACTCTCTCTATTTCTTTTACTGCTTGCACTCAGCTCGTGTTCAAAAGATATTAAAAAAGGAGATCTCGCCTTTCTAGAAGGTGACTACGAATGGACTTTCACGGAAACATGTTACTCGGACTACATCGCGAGTTCAAGTAATCCAGATAAGTTTGGCCTGCGTATTACAAAAAAAAATAAGGTAATCTTTTTTAAAAATGGGCAGGAACAGGAGAAATATAAAATCACTAGACTAACATCAATTGGCGACTACTCATATTTTCAATTCGAAACTGGAAATACGGATTCAGACAAAGAATCAGTGTACTATAATGGCGACACGCTAATAGTTGGCTACTATCCGTTTCAACCAGGATGTGAGGACCATGATGATGGTGATAATTATTTTGTTAAAATCAAATGACCTGAAATTGTGCAGAGTTGTTTCCACCCTTCTAGTCGTGATTTTTATTGCAGCATTTGAGTCTAGCTGTAAAAAGGAGACCTTTAATCATGTTGAACAAGATTACATAGTGCCTTGTCAATGCTGCGAGTTAGAAGACAGTATTCCTGGCATATATTCTGGACGTTATCTGCGATTTGAATACGACGGCGATACGATCATAGATTCATTAATTGACATTGTTGTCACTCCCAATATTGATAATCCAAATATATATTCTGACTCACTTTATTGCAAATACAACCTTTCATTCATAGAGACTCAACCCATAGTATTAACGGACAATACTGGAAGTTACGGGCCGGGAACTTATGGAGGAGATAGCTATGAAATGTTCGCGCCAAGACCATCCGACAGTGCTTTTTCATTACTCGTAAAAAGAAGATCATCTGTTGGAAATCCATGGGTTGGCATGTTTCACTATACGTATGATCTATTTGAAGGTGTTCGACAATAGGTAGTTACATGATTTTATTTGGTTAAACAATCACGAATAAGACTACTTAAGAAATCCTCAAACTTTTCTTCACTAACATTGCATTGTTAATATAAACTGCTATCTTTGTCATCCGAATTTTAGGATACGAATACAAATAATAAAGCTATTTATGTACGCAATTGTAGAGATAGCAGGGCAGCAGTTTAAAGTGCAAAAAGACCAAAAGATCTTTGTACACAGATTGGATGCAGAAGCAGGTAAGAAAGTTGATTTCGATAAAGTGCTTCTTGTTGATGACGGTGGAAAAGTGACACTTGGCGCCCCGGCTATAAAAGGTGCAAAAGTTACCGCGAAGGTTGACGAGCACGTTAAAGGAGATAAAGTAATCGTTTTTAAGAAAAAGCGAAGAAAAGGTTACAAAAAGAAAAATGGACACCGTCAGCAGTTTACTGCAATTACGATTTCCAGCATTAAAGCATAATTGATCATTCCCCAATTATTGGGATTTAAAATATATAAAGATGGCACATAAGAAAGGAGCCGGTAGTTCAAAAAACGGTCGTGAATCAGAAAGTAAACGCTTGGGCGTTAAAATCTTTGGTGGACAAGCAGCAATTGCAGGAAACATCATTGTACGTCAAAGGGGAACTAGGCACCATCCAGGAACAAACATGGGTATTGGAAAAGACCATACTTTGTTTGCCTTGACTGATGGACTTGTAGAATTCCGCAAAAAGAAAAACAATCGTTCGTTTGTATCAATAGTTCCATTCGAAACTACTGAGGCTTAATTGAACATCAAATTAATTAAAGGGAGTTCCGAGCATCGGGAGTCCCTTTTTTTATGTCCTGTTTTGAAGCGCGACTGACAGAACATCTCACAAGAAAAAAGTAACTTTGCGGCAGAATAAATAAATTCAATCCAATGCTTGAAATTCAGCACATCCGAAATGACCAAGAAGGGATCATTGAAGGTTTAAAAAAACGTCACTTTGATGCGGCACCTATTCTTAATCAAATTCTTGATCTAGATAAAGCTTGGCGTTCGACGAAGGCAGAATTGGAGCAGATTGCTTCCGAAATGAATCAAATTTCGAAGCAAATTGGCATCCTTTTTAAAGAAGGTAAGCAGGAAGAAGCAAATGCTGCCAAAGCAAAAACAGGTGATCTCAAAAGTTCTGAAGCTGATTTAAAATCAAAAGTACACGATCTTGATGCGCAACTTCAAGAATTGATGTATCAACTGCCAAATGTTCCAAATGCGCTTGTAAAAGCTGGCAAGAGTGAGGCAGACAATGAAACGACTGAAGAACATGGTACGGAACCATCATTTGATTTCACTCCATTGCCACATTGGGAGCTCGCTTCAAAATATAATTTGATTGATTTCGAACTCGGCGTTAAGATTACAGGTGCGGGATTTCCAATTTACCGTGGAAAAGGAGCAAAATTGCAGCGCGCGCTAATCAATTTCTTTCTCGCTGAAGCAGATCGTGCAGGATATGAAGAAGTAATGCCTCCACATATGGTAAATCAGGCATCTGCAATCGCAACTGGTCAACTTCCAGATAAAGAAGGTCAGATGTATCACGATTCTCGCGACGACCTTTACCTCATCCCAACAGGAGAAGTTCCAATCACAAATCTGTATAGAAATGTGATCATTCCAACTGATAAATTTTCAATTAAACTAACGGGATATACACCCTGTTTCCGTCGTGAAGCTGGATCTTATGGCTCAGATGTTCGTGGATTAAATCGACTACATCAGTTTGATAAAGTCGAGATTGTTCGCATTGAGCATCCAGAGAATACAGAAGCTGCACTGGAAGAAATGGTCAATCATATTAAAGGATTGCTCGCCAAACTTGGACTTCAATATCGAATTCTACGCTTGTGTGGTGGTGATACTGGCTTTACCTCAGCAATGACCTACGATTTTGAAGTATACTCTGCAGCACAAGAAAAATGGTTAGAAGTAAGTTCAGTTTCTCGCTTTGACACATTCCAGGCAAATCGATTGAAGCTACGTTTTAAAGGAGAAGATAAAAAAACTCAATTATGTCACACACTTAATGGTTCTGCACTTGCATTGCCAAGAATCGTGGCTTCGTTACTCGAAAATTTCCAAACGAAAGATGGGATCGTTATTCCTGAGTGCTTGCATAAGTACACAGGTTTCGAGAGTATTTAATCGCCCAATTTTAATTTCAAAAAGTCGTTGCAGCCGTAACGACTTTTTTTGTTTCCGTTCAACCATTATGAAACCTATCGTTCTCCTCTTCCTTATTTCCATCAGTTCACATTCAGTAGTTGGTCAAACTGAGAACATCATTTCCGTGTATTTCAATGTAGATGCAGACACACCTATACGAGATGAGGAAAATAAACTCTCCCTTCTCAACACATCGATTGGTAGCGTAATCATCACCAGAATCGTGAGCTATACAGACAAATCAGGCTCAACAACCCATAATCGAGCCTTAGCAGAACGACGAGCGAACAGCATTCAATCTTTACTCTCTAGCATTGGGGAACCTGAACAGATCATTATTAAAGGAGAAGATTACACAGCCGAAAACTATGTTGCTAGCGAATATAGACGCGTGGATATTTTTTACCGCAAACCAACGGCCATCATTGAAGAAGAACGTATCCCTGAAGTTCACCTGGATCCTATCGAGCTATCAACTGATAAACCAACTGAGCTTCAATTGGATTCAAGAGAATCCCACCTAATTGAAGAATTTACTGAATTTCTTTTGGATAGTTCAGCATCAGAAGCAATGATTGTATTGTCTATTGAATTTTATGGGGGTTCAGCAACATTTCTGGATCGAGATGACCCAGATCTTTGGCGGCTTTTCGATATACTTCATTACAATGAAAACATTACTGCCTTGATTCGAGGTCACGTTTGTTGTGGCGATGACATTGGCCTTTCATATAGGCGTGCTTTTGCCGTTGAAGAATTCCTCACAAGTCGTTCTATCTCTATCAAGCGCCTATCATCCAAGGGATATAGCAACACGATTCCAGCAGTATCTCCCGAATTGACTGAGGCAGATCGACGTAAAAATCGACGTGTTGATGTGATCTTTCATAAAAAATAGTGCAGGTTGAATTCTGCGAAATGAAATTGACAGGTGACAAAGTAAGAACCACCTTTTGATCAGTCAATGATGCCAATAAGCGTTAAATCAATTAGAAGATCGGGAACTTTCTTATTTTTACTTAATATGAATTTCATGAAAATATTTTTTGTCGCCTTTATTGGACTCTCCCTTGTTTCTTGCATTGATCTGGAAAAGTCGGATCAACTCGCTCGTATTGATGCAATGAATGCAACTTTGGATAGTATCGAAACGGTATTTAACGACAATCAGATTGACTCATTGGCGGTCATTAAGTTGAATGCTTATAGTGTTGAAAATAGAATTAAAAACAACTACAACTCAGACACGATCAACATGGAACTGGGTAGAAAGATGGATGCCTTTAAGGTGATGCGGAAGAATCTCACCCCTCTAAGCAAAGCAATTACAGGGATTAATTCTGGATTAGAGGAGGAACGTTCCAAATTAATTGAACTCAAGACAGACATTGACAATAGCAATGGCGAAAGAGATAAATATGAGGAGCATCTACTTTTTGAGGAAGCCAAAGTAGACCAAATGTGCGCGCTAATTACCGATTATGTACTCACAAAGAACATATCCCTAGCTACATACGAAGAGATCTACGTCGAGCTGAACGAATTTTCCATGAGCCTTTTAAAAAAATAGGAATAATTTTTGAGGATGAAACCAACGATGCGAACATATCTATTTCTATTAATTACCCTTTTTACTTTTACAGGGGTTCAGGCTCAGAATACTGACCAACAGCTTGCGCAACACTATTATTCCAATGGTGAATTCGATAAAGCATTGATGTATTATGATAAGCTCTTTGGAGAAAACCAATCGAAATTCAACTTTACCCGTTACGTAGAATGTCTGGTACAAACTGGAGATGTAAAACAAGCAGAGAAAAGCTACAAGCGCCAAATCAACCAAAACGAAACAGATCAGGAATACAAAATCTTATTTGCAAAGTTTTATGAAGGACAAGATGATTTCAATAAGGCTGATGCAATTTATCGAAAGCTCATTGACGAGCTAGCTGGAAATTCAACAGACATTGACCAACTTTATAATGCCTTCAAAGCACAAGGTAAAATGGATTTGGCCTTCGAAGCATTGGAGAAAGGTCGGAAATTACTCAAGAAGTCATATCCGCTCAACTATCATTTTGCCGATTACTATTATCTGAAAGGTGATACGGAAAAGATGATGAACGAATACTTGGACTTGATTGATTTCCATAGTTCCTATCGCTCAGATGTGCAACGAATCTTATCCCGTCAAATTGACTTTAATGATGAGGAATCCAAGGAGTATACCTACCTCAAGAATGCATTGCTTACACGCACGCAAAAAAATCCGAATGACGATAATTACTCAGAAATGCTCATCTGGTTATTTATCCAACGGCAAAATTTTGGTGCTGCCTTTGTGCAAGTTCGAGCATTGGATAAACGAAATGATGCTGCCGGAAGGAACGTTTATGAACTCGGTAGAATTTGCGTAGAAAACAAAGATTATCAAACAGCAAAGAGATGCTTCCAATCAGTAGTTGATGATGGAAAGGATGGACCTTATTTCATTCGAGCCCAAAATGCAGTTCTCAATGTTCGTTTCCTACAAGTGACAACAATGCGGGATTATTCTGCAGAGGAACTTCAAGAAACACTAGAAGCATATGATCAAGCATTGGAGAGAGTTGGCCTTTATTATGGATCGCTGCCCTTGATTATCGAGAAGGCACACATTCAAGCATTCTACGCAAATCAAGCTCCCGAAGCAATGATAAGTCTTGAGGGGGCATTGGAAATTCCCCGACTTTCAGACATACAACGTGCGGAAATAAAGATGCAACTCGCAGACATTCGTGTGTTACATGGTGATATTTGGGATGCTGCACTTATGTACAGCCAAGTGGATAAGGATTTCAAATTCGAGCCAATTGGGCATGAAGCGAAATTTAAGAGTGCACGGATTTTCTATTACGATGGAGAATTCGATTTTGCACAATCTCAACTGGATGTATTAAAGCAATCCACATCGAGATTAATTGCCAATGATGCTTTAAAATTGTCACTCTTAATCACAGACAACTTTGGTTTAGACAGTAATTATACTGCAATGACATGGTTCGCGAATGCAGATTTACTCATTGAGCAGCATCGTTATGAAGAAGCATATTCACTTTTTGACAGTATAATCGAACAATTTCCAGCACATAGCCTTGGCGATGAAATTCTTTTAAAGAAAGCTCACTCAATGCAGCTCAAAGGAGAATGGACAAAGGCCGTTGAAGTATTGCAAGAATTATTGAAATTCCATGGAGAGGACATCCTTGCTGATGACGCACTATTCGAATTGGGTGATATCTATCAAAACAATTTGTTAGATCCAGAAAAAGCCAAGGAATATTACATGCAGATTTTGTTCAATCACAAAGACAGTCTTTATGGTGAAGAAGCGCGTAAGCGAGTACAGCAAATGCGTGGAGATGACTCAGGATTAATCGAATTTACTGAAGAGAAGCCTGAACTTGAAGAATTGTAGATTTCTGATAGTCTGCCCACATGATAGAAGATAAATCTAGAAGATCAAAATGAATCGTGAAACGAATTCTTGTGCTGAATGTGGGTCCTCTTATTTTAAAGATGGTTCATTGATGGCTGAAATCTGTCCTGAGTGTTCTCATCGATTGTATGGACATACTAATTGTGAGCACGTTTTTGAAAATGGTCGCTGCAAACTTT
>JBLHON010000186.1:0-7300 GCA_047621865.1 Crocinitomicaceae bacterium
AAGTCAACTGACATGATCGATGCAACGATCGATTTTGCAGATAGTTCTAAATTGTGGTTGACTGGTATTCAGGACAACGATGCGTTCTATCCTACAAACTGGATTCGCTCAGGAGATTATGCACCTGGAACTGATCCAGGTGGTACGCCTTACGATTGTGTGCCGAGTGCAGCTGATTATTTGAATCCGTGTTCGTATGCTGATAGAGTTGGTGCTGATAATGATAAGATATACGCTGGGATTTTGAATGGAGCAGTTGCTCCACATAAAGTTGTAGGATATCAAGCTGATTATATGCCAATGGCTTACTATAATTATACTTCAGTGTCCACAGTACAATCAAGAGCTTCGATTAGTTATTTGCCAAGTGTGGATATTGTCATTACAAGTGATCAGTCGAAATGGACACGTTGTCCAGTGCTTGAGCTTGGAAGAGATGATGCGTTGAATGTTGGGAATGCTGATCCAGGGCAGTTGCGTATGAGTAGCAGTGTTGGGAAGAATGGTGCTCCTGATGGAAGTGGTACAGGAATGGGTTGGTTCCCAGGATATGCTATTGACTTAGAAACTGGATCACGACTTTATATGGCATTTGGAGAGAATTCTTTCCTTGGTGCTGAAGGAGGAGCGGATATGATCTGGAATCCATCTGATCGTATGATCGATGGTGTAGGAACTCCATTAATGGGAGGTGTACAACCAATCTATGTTTGGGGATACAGTAACAAATCGATCAATAATGATCTTCTTGCTTATGATTACCCTGCGTATATTCCTGCTGTAGCTGAAAATGATGCAACGAATGCTCTTTATCAAGACATGTTGGGTGTGGAAGCAAATAACAATACGATTAAGAGAAATGTTTACTCAAGTTTGAGTTGGGTGGCATATCCAATGCTTGTAGCTGGACAGGAATTCATGTCGACAGATGTAACAATCAAATTGCGTATCAATAAAGAGTACAAGAATTACACGGCGACAGGTTTGAATGGTGGTCGACCAATGTATTCTTGGAATATGGATGACATCTCTACTGAAACTGGAAGTGCTGATCAGCTTGCTGAGGCATTAGCCATGATCAATGTAGTGCCAAATCCTTATTATGCTTATTCTGAATACGAGCGCAGTAGATTGGATACACGAGTTAAGGTTACGAACCTTCCAGAGAAATGTGTAGTTAAAATCTATACAGTTAATGGTAAGTTGGTCAGAACATTTAAGAAAGATAGTCCAGTAACATCTCTTGACTGGGATTTAAATAACCATAAAGGAATTCCGGTTGCTGGTGGTGTTTATCTCATCCATGTGGACGTACCTGATGTTGGAGAACGAATATTGAAATTCTTCGGAGGTATGAGACAAGTCGATTTACAAGGAATATAACAACATTAAAAACTAGTTCAAATGAAAAGTTCATTGATGAAAATAAGTAACGTTCTTTTACTCGGTGTTGCAATGGCAACTAGCTTTGCTGCAAATGCTGGAAATGAAGATCGTGTTGGATCTGCAGGTGCTTCTCACATGTTAATTAATCCTTGGGCACGTAGCTCAGCGATTGGTGATGCTGGGATTTCAAGTACAAATGGCTTGGAAGCAACGTTCACGAACATTGCAGGATTGGCATTTACAGACAAAACGCAACTGAAATTTAACTATAGTAATTGGATGGGTTCTGCTGGAATTTCATTCAATAGTGCAGGAATTGCTCAGCGTATATCTGAAAATGATGTGATCGCGATAAGTGTGCAATCGTTGAATTATGGTGAGATTCCTATTACAACAGTTGCTAACCCTGAAGGGAATATTGGTTTCTTTTCTCCGCGTGCAAATGTGTTCAATATTGGTTATGCTCGATCTTTCTCGAACTCTATCTATGGAGGAATTAACTTCAAAGTAGTTTCTGAGAATATTTCAAACTTGAAATCTTCAGGGGTCGCGATTGATGCAGGTATTCGATACGTTACTGGTGAACAAGACCAAGTGAAGTTCGGAATTGCATTGAAGAACGTAGGACCAGTATTGAGATACAAAGGTGATGGACTAGCTCAACAAATTGAGTATGTTGAAACTGGTGTTACTGCAACATTGGAGCAACGTTCTGGAAGCTTTGAATTACCTTCTTTATTATCATTAGGTGGATCTTACGATTTCATCTTCAATGAGAAGAATAAATTGAATCTTGCGTTGGGCTTCACTGCCAATTCATTCTCTAGTGATCAATTCCGTATTGGAGTAGATTATGGAATGACAACGAAAAAAATGGGCTTCAACGTTCGTGGTGGATTCGTTTATGAAAAGGATTTATTCAGTGCTGAAAATCGTTCGAATGCACTTGTTGGACCAACTGCAGGTTTCTCTGTTGACGCATTAGTCGGAGAAAGCCAAAGCGCACTTGGAATTGAATACGCTGCAAGATTTGCTGGTGTTTTCGGTATTATCCACACAATTGGAGCGACGATAAGTCTGAAGTAAAAAGAAATTTTACTATATTTGAGTATCAAGAGAGTTCGTTTGGGCTCTCTTGTTTTTGTTATATAAAACCAAGAATATGTCAGAGATCAACTACTACTCAGAAGTAGGTCTAAAGAAGTTGAAAAGTGAGTTGCTTGAAATGGAGACAGTTCAACGTCCATCTATCACCCAACAAATTGCTGAAGCTCGTGATAAAGGTGATCTTTCTGAGAACGCTGAATATGATGCTGCAAAGGAAGCTCAAGGTCTATTAGAGATGAAAATTTCTAAGCTTAAAAATGTTTTATCAACAGCACGTCTAATAGACGATTCTGAGATAGATAAATCCAAAGCATTTATACTTTCGACTGTAAAGATTAAAAACGCCGCAAATGGTGCGGAAATGACCTACACGCTCGTTGCAGAAAACGAAGCAGACCTCAAGGAGAAGAAAATTAGTATCGAATCTCCAATCGGAAAAGGATTGGTTGGTAAATCAGTAGGTGATATTGCCGGTATTCAAACGCCAAACGGTGTCATGGAGTTCGAGATTATCGAAATTTCTAGATTATGAGTACCCTATTCACGAAAATTGTTCAGGGTGAAATCCCATGTCACAAAGTAGCAGAGACAGACCAGTTTCTTGCGTTTCTCGACATAATGCCACTTAGAAAAGGTCATGTGCTCGTTATTCCAAAAGTTGAAGTGGATTATATCTTTGATCTAGAGGACAAACTCTTAGGTGAAATGATGGTTTTTGCCAAAGAAGTTTCTAAGAAAATACTAAATGCGTTTCCATGCAATCGCATTGGAGTTTCTGTCATTGGCCTTGAAGTTCCACACGCGCACATTCATTTAGTGCCGATGGATGTTTTAAATGACATGAATTTCGCGAATAAGAAACTGTCCCTCTCACAGGATGAGTTAGCAGTGATTGCAAAAAAAATTACGCACGCATAGTAAAATACGTAACTTTGGAGTGAATTTTGCAGTTATAGTAAGAGTGGAACTAATTCTATGAAACTATGGCGCATCCAAAATCGATTAAGGATATCATGCTAAAAAGGTTTTTTAATGTGATTATTTCGCTGTTCGCTACTGGTAGCGTAACGGCTGGAGGTGACGAGCCATTGAAAATTTTATTTATTGGTAACAGTTACACGCACATGAATGACATGCCTAAGATGTTTGATAAAATTGCCAAGGAGGCAGGATTAAACATTCTTGTGGAAAAAAGCGCTCAATCTGGAGCATCTTTTCATGTTCATTCTGAGCGAAAGGATATGTTTCGAGCAATCAAGAAAAGAAAATGGGATTATGTCGTCCTTCAAGGATACAGTAGGGAACTTTCATTTAAACCTGAATACATTGATACTGCAACAATTCCATTTCTGAGCAAAATCACGCAGGCGATATACGATAATAATGAATGCACAAATGTCCTCTTTTACATGACATGGGGATATGAAGATGGCTTTGGCGAACTCGATGAATTGAATTCATACGGGAAAATGGCTGATAGTATTGAGCATGGCTACAAGTATATTAGTGAGCATTATGATGTGCCAGTGGTTCCTGTTGGAATGGTCTGGAAGGATGTTAAAAACTCAACCTCGATTGATCTTTATGCTGAAGATCGAGCACATCCAAGTCAAGAGGGATCCTACCTGATCGCCAATACTTTCTTTGAGGCTATATTTGGAGTTCCCGCGAATGAAAATTTATCAATTGTGGTGGAGGATGATGCCGCTCAAATTCGCAAGGCTGTATCAAATGTGCTCTCTAAAAAACGCATGGAGTACAAACTTGATCGTTTTCAATTTGATCTAGAAGTTGTAGTCAAAGAAGATGCACCCGAGGAGGATCTACTAGAATTGCGCTATTCAGCAAATTTCCCTGGTGCGAAATCCATACTTTGGACCTTTCCAAATGATTCTGTTAGTACAGAATGGTCGGGAATTTATCTCTTCTTAAATCCTGGGGTACAAATCGTAAAGATCCATGTAACTGACGCGTGTAATACAATTCGCACGTATCATAGACAAGTGATTATCGAAGGTGTAGAAACGCGCAGGCAACGCAGACGTAAGGAGAAGATGAAAGATAATCGCGATGAGGATTAATCCTCGACAACTTTTTCTTTTCGCTTTCTACGGAAAAGGTTCATAAATTGAGTCTTTAATCCATCAAAAAACTCAAAGTATTTAATGAATACCACAAAGACTCCAATGAAAATGGCAGCTCCTAATATCGTTTGCCAGCCATTGAGGGCATGAGAGATTGGCGTACTCTTCAATCCATATCCAATGAATCCTGCGTAGAGAACCATCACATGAAGAATGTAAATAGGAAGTGTGTTTTGCCCAACTTTCAAGAATAGTTTCGCTTTAATTACGAAATACTTCTCCACTAAGATTAAGACTCCCAGAGCAATGATTACCTGACCAAATCGGCCATACAGCCAAGCATTTTGAACAAATTCTGAATTCTTCAAGATTCCAAAATATTCAACAATACCATCTATTGAGAGGAAAATTGGTCTTGCCCAGACGTTCAGGATGATTCCAATAGCAATAAAGATCAATGGGAACCAGAGTTTTGTTACGTGATCATGGAAACGTACGATCAAAGCTCCAATCATTCCGCCATAAACTGTAAATGCCGTCCAGGGTATAATCGGGAAAACTGAATCTGGTCCCTTGATCATGTTCTGGATCAAATTTGGAGCATGTTCTGGAATGAACACATCTGCAGGTAGCATTTTTATTCCTGGATATAGGCAGAAGATAGCCGTTCCAGCAATGAAATAATAAATATATAATGGTCCAATATTTATGAGTTTGTAAAGCCCGTAAATAATCAATAGAAATGCAATTCCTATCCCGATGCACTGTAGAACATGAAAGGCTGAGACCCAATCACCAAAATCTCCATGGATGTATTCAGAAGAATAGCGAAGATTAAGTTGCAACAGATAGCCCCAGAATAGTAACTCTAGAACACGTCGAAATCCTTTCTTTACGCGTGGATTTCTGAAATATCCTGCATCTTTATTGCGTGCTAGTAGATATACAAATATAACTCCTGTTACCGCAAAGAAAATGGGTGCTGTGAATCCCTTGATGAAGTAAAACCAGTCGAAAGCAAGGTTCCCAGAAGTGCCGTGCTCACGAACAGCACCTGCCATCACTTTGAAATCTTTGAACGTATGCTCAATGAAGTGACCTTCGAGCATAAGTAAGATCGCAATCGAACGCCCCATGTCAATAAACTTGAGGCGTACTTTTGATTTTGGTATGATTTCAGCGGATTCTCCCGACATGGTATTTCAATTCTACTTGCAAAAATAAGATATTCTTACAACTAGCGAAGTTTGGCTAGAGTTCAATGCGTCCTGACATATAAAGACGTAATTCTTCTTCAGAACCCTCAATGCTCAGATAAATGGATTTGACAAAGAAATCAATCAAATGTTCGCTGTCAATATTCATTAAGATTTCAGTGGTTTCGCCAGGTGCCAATTCTTTTTTATCAAGCTCTGCGATTACACAATCACATGGAATTCTAAAATCTTTAATGGTAACTGGTTTGCTCGAATTGTTCTTGACTGTGAAAGTTCCCTTAATTGGCTCTTTGTGCTTTACAGTGCCAATGTCGACAACAGGCTGAGTAGTTGTTAAAGCAAATTGCTCGGCCTCTTCCATATAGCTCACACTCTGGATTTCAATTTTTCGTTCAATGGCAGCACCACGTGAGTAGACTGAAAGTTGAACATCATTGGGATTATCACTCGTGAGTTGATTAGCAGTGTACTCTCCAAAAGGAATCTGAGAAAAAACAACTTTGCCACCATTGGGAGCTGTTGCATCTAGGTAGGGCACGAAAATACCATTGTCGAACTCACGCATATAGTTAATCAAAGATTGAATTCTGCGCTTTGTAAGGCTCACGTTGTAATCCGTTTTCGCCAGTGGACTTGCGAATCCCTTTACTGTAATATTAATTTTAGATCCCTTTTCAAGTTCTTTCAAAAGTAATTTTCGGAACAATTTCAAATCAGCAACTCCTTGATCAACATATTCGATAAAGAAACTTTCAATATCTTCCTTGGCGTCATCTGATTTTGTTCCACTTAATCCTTTTGAATATTCAGTCTTATACTTATCCAACATTGCCGTATAATCATTGTACGAGTCGATATAGTTGACTATAGTAGTTGTGTCTCTAGTTCGCGGATTAGGAACATCATTGTGGAAATATAACGTCACTGGAAGGCGCTTGTTCAGGTCTGCAAGTGTTTCTTCAGGAGTTGGAGGGATAATTTCAATTGGTGGCTTTAAACTAAAGATATCACTGCAGCACGTTGGGTTTTTACTGTAGATCACACCAAGTCGATTAGAAGTGACGTAACCCGTATCAATATCCGTGAAATAGTATAAATCATTTGCACTACTATTTGCTGGAAGCCCCATATTTACTGGAGAGAGGAATTTAGAGTCGTATTCTGAATAGAAGACGTCATATCCGCCAAACCCATCTAGCCATGAAGAGGAGAAGTAAAGTCGTTGACTTGTTGCATCCCACCATGGAGTCACATCATTGTCTAAAGAGTTCAGCGCTTTTATTGGTTTTGGTTCCGCGTACTGATTTCCATTTCGAATTTTGCTCATAAAAATATCCAAACCTCCTACAGAACCTTTACGATCTGAAGAAAAAATGAGGGTTTCTTGTCCATTCAAGTCTGCAATAGATGGCATACTCGTATTCGAACCAGATTCATTTATAATAGAGCTCAGTGAATCCAGTGAAAACCAAGAGCCATTTCCATATTGAGCAACCATGATTTTGC
>JBLHON010000187.1:0-7278 GCA_047621865.1 Crocinitomicaceae bacterium
GTGTTTGAAGTTAAGCATTTATGACGTAATCCTCAATTTTTACGCGTAAAATCATTCTTTAATGAACGTGTAAATGAAGCTGGAATCAACCATACGAGTGCAAATCCAAGTGTTAACATGATCCCTGGTAAGGAGTTATCGAGAAAAGCTCTGTTTTCACTCCAAGTTATAGAAGCTAGTGATTCGTAATATGCCCAATAGCAAATTAAAACGGGCAAAGCACAGACTAGAATCCGTACTATTGATCGTTTGGTGGAGAGTGGTCGAAATCGAAATAGGAGCACTGTTATAGTAATGAAAATGATCCAGCTAATCAGAATAGCATCAAGGGGATGCAAGAATCCACCCCTCAACTCAGAGATAAATTGTGCGAACCAGAATCCTGTTAGGCAGATTAGTAGATATGCAATCAACGAGATATATCGATGGACTGATTTCATTCTGGACACCCCTCCTTCAAGAGTTTCGTACGATCAAAGTCATATAATTCTTTTACCAATAATTCTACTAGAATATCATCGGGATAATCGCTTACGATTTTATCGAGCAATCCATGAGCTTCTTTTTCTCGATCCAGCAAAACAAGCAATGTCACTTTTTGGATCAGTTGAATAGAGTTTGGACGGGCAACCTCGATTTGGCAATGATCCAGCCCCTTCGTGTATTGTTCATTGGCGAGTTTTCTATCGTTCAGGCAATCTAGCAATCTTCCATAAATCAGGTAAGAGTTAGGATCAGTTGGGTGCAGACGAATCAATTTTTGAACTTCAGTTAGTGCCTTTTCAAAGTCTTTCTTCTTCTGATAAATTACAATTTTCCCAGAATAGACCTCAAAAGAGGTGGAATCGATCTCCAATCCTTGATTGTATAGAGTTAAAGCATGATCAAGATCCTCGGTCATACTCGCCTCAAATAACAAAGCAAAGAGTTGATCGGCCTTGGCGATGCTATCAAGTTCTTCTTCAGAATTCTGAGCACTACACATGTTCGCGCTAAATAGAAGGGCAATTAGAAAAATGGGTCGTAACATAGCAGATTCAGTTTATTTTCGTCGAAACGTTTTAATTGTTCTCTTAAAAATCTCAATATTCGCGTCGAAGTCACTAATACAGCTTCCATATGCAAGATAATAGACATCATCACTGTAGAGGATTACAACGTATATTTTAGTAACGAGATCAGTCACCATACTCTTGCCCGTTGTAATTAATTCATAGCCACTGATTCCATCAATCGTAACTTCTTCTATTGATTCGAATTCGTCTATTTCCATAGGTAAACCCTTCACGCGATTAATCGAGTACAATTTCTTGTCTTCAACCTCGACTTCAGAAACGCTCATTGCGACCATTAGATTTGCTCGATCTTCTGATTTTGTTGGAATGATTCCATCATGCGTATACATCAATGAATTCACTAAACTGCTCGCAAATCGAAACTCATTTGTATCTGTATCAATCTCAAAGCTAACAGCTTCAAGAGGGTCAGTATCTAGATCTTCCTGATAGACCATCGTTAAGAGTGCCTCCTTAATTGCTTTTGAAATCTCATTTAAATTGGTAGGAGAAGCAGCATTCAATATGACCGTTTTTTGATCGTCACCAAATACCAGAATATTTTTAACGTATGAATTCCCTCGTGCATTTTGTTCTCCTGTAATATATATAGCACGATAATTATTGATCGTGAGTTCTTTCTTTGAATTCATCTCAATTCCTTGAGCGAGGAGACCTTCTTCAGTGAAACTTGATTCAATCAGACTAAATGATGCAGGCATTTCAATGATCATTATGCTCGACCCACTTTCTTCCTGCTGGTACCCGCTAAAATTAGCTGCCTCATTAAATCCATCTGGTGGAATTATACTGACTTTGGTTCCAGCAGTTAATTGATGTTCTGCAGTAAGTTGATTGTCAATGGCTTTTTGTCCAAATGAAATCGAAGAAGATAAAAGTGCGCTTAAGAATAGAAAATAATAGTTCACTGTAGTTGCTTTGGTTTAATTGTGCTACTTCGTTAAACCTTCCTGTCGAGGGAGTCGGCTAGAACGAAGTTGTTCTACTTTGTTTGCACCAAGATACGATTATTGAATCGTCTAATAGGGATTGAAAACAAAAAAAGGAACACCAATGGCATTCCTTTCAAATCTTATGTTTTTGGCGTCAAGTACGCCTAAAAATCAACTTCCTAAAAACAACTGTTACAAAAATCGCGTTGATTGTGGAGAGAATCAGCATTCCTAATAATGATATTGTCATCACTGAACGTGGACTAAACATGGCCTGTTGATTACTGAGTAACTGGCTACGAATTTGGTCTTTCCCCATCACCTCAAAATCAGCATTGGATTTTTTTAGTTTTTTCAATTCTGCTGGATCATCCAACATTTTATCAAGCTGCACTTCCGACTCCGTCAATTGATGCCGATTGAATTCTGGATCAATATTATTGTAGTAGAGAAATAAGAATACGCTTACAATGATCGTGTAGGGTAGACCTGCAGACATTCCACTTTTAATATCGTCAAGTGCGTTTGATTCCTCTGTTTGATTGCGCTTGTGAACGTAAAGTCCAACTGTCATTGCTAACAATAGGCAGAGTATGTTTAAGAGTATTGGCAACTCGAGGTTGTAGCGATCTTGCCCTGTTAGAGTCATGAACAAGATCATCTTGAATGCAATCCAAAATGCGGCAAATCCAAGACCAAATTTTACTGTAACTTTCATAGCGAAACCTCTAACAGTTATCCATTCATCGTTGCAAGGAATTCCTCGTTCGATTTAGTGCTACTGATTCTGTCCTTCAAGAACTCCATCGCTTCAACAGGATTCATATCTGCAATGAACTTACGCAAGAGCCAAACTCGTTGAAGCATCTCTTTATTCAAGAGTAGATCCTCACGACGTGTACCAGAAGAGGTAATGTCGATTGCTGGATAAATTCTACGATTAGAAATTTTACGATCCAATTGCAATTCCATGTTACCAGTTCCTTTGAATTCCTCAAAGATTACTTCATCCATTTTGGAACCAGTTTCGGTAAGTGCCGTAGCCAAAATAGAAAGCGAACCTCCATTTTCAATTTTACGAGCAGCTCCAAAGAATCGTTTTGGTTTATGCAATGCATTCGCGTCAACACCTCCAGAGAGTACTTTACCTGAAGCTGGTGAAACAGTATTGTAAGCGCGTGCAAGACGTGTAAGTGAATCAAGTAGAATACAAACATCGTGTCCACATTCAACCATACGTTTCGCTTTTTCAAGCACCATGTTTGCCACTTTTACATGTCGATCTGCTGGCTCATCAAAGGTAGATGCAATCACCTCGGCATTTACTGAACGTGCCATATCTGTAACCTCCTCAGGACGCTCATCAATAAGCAGGACAATTAAATAAGTCTCAGGATGATTTGCTGCAATTGCATTGGCAACATCCTTCAATAACATTGTTTTACCCGTTTTTGGCTGGGCAACGATCATTCCACGCTGACCTTTTCCGATTGGAGCAAATAAGTCCATTACCCGCGTGGATAATGTTTCTTGCTTATGTCCTGTAATCGTAAATTTCTCGTCAGGGAATAATGGAGTTAAATATTGAAACGGCACGCGATCTCTAATGTAAGATGGGTGACGTCCATTGATATCATCTACTCTAACCAATGGGAAGAATTTTTCACCCTCACGAGGAGGACGAATGGTACCTGTAACAGTATCTCCACTTTTCAATCCAAATAATTTGACTTGACTTTGAGACACGTAAATATCATCTGGAGAAGGCAAATAATTGTAATCAGAAGATCTTAGAAATCCATAGCCATCTGCCATTAATTCAAGAACCCCTTCTGATGCTACAATACCAACGAGGTTGTACTTTTCTTCTTCCTCTTTAGTTTGACGTGGATCTTTATTTTGGTTCTGATTCTGATTCTTCTGATTCCCATCTCTTCGCGGATTTGGTCCTTTCCCAATTCTACCTTTAGGGTCGTTATTCTTTTGATTATCGCCGTCTTGACGCTTCTCTTGATTATTTCCTTGTGGATCTTTTTTTCGCGGCTGATTTTCACGATTTCCTTCAGGTTTTCTAGGAGTAGAAGATTTGTCATCTTTCTTATCTCCATCCTTATCTTTTCGAGGATTCAATTTTCGAATTGCTTCTTTAACTAAATCTTCACTTGGAGTGGTATCTTTCTTTACCAAATCAGCAGTCTCAACTTCAACTTCTACTGGAGTCTCTTTTTCTGCTACTTCTTTTTCTTCAGCTTTCTTCTCAGCAGCTTTCTTCTCAGCAACTTTCTCCTGAACAACTTCTTCTTTTTTGTCCCTATCGGCCACTTCGGCGAAGAGGTTTGGTTGTTCACTATCGTCATCTAAGACAACTCTTTTACGCTTTCGTTTGCGTTTTGCGTCTGCTGAATCGTCCTCAGTCGGAGTTTCAACTTTAACTTTGCTATTGCCGCCATTGATCGCTTCAATCAAATCTGCTTTTTTTAGCTTTTCCGCTCCTTCAATGCCAATTGCTTTGGCAAGGTCTTTCAATTCAGGGAGCTTCTTGCTCTGCAATTCTTTTATATCCATGGATAACTTGACTACGTAAAATATAAGGGGATGATTTTTCTTATTGTGGAACTGATAATAGGTGCGAGAAAAGCACTCAACATTGCAATAATACGAATATTCTACAATATGACAAATACATGAATAGAATTATATCAAATTGTTCTCAACAATTGGAAGTGGATGAGAAATAGTTTCCGATTCGATCAACCTAAATGAAGTTAATCGGCTAAATCTAACTGCTCGTAGATCTTAACGAAATAGAACTCTCAAGTCTAAATATTCAACTATTTTTGCATAAAAAACAAGTATGGATTTTTCGATTTTACTAACATGGGAAGGTATTACATACGTAGGCCTACTATGTCTCTTAGAAATCGTTCTTGGAATTGACAATATTATTTTCATCTCGATCATTTCTGATCGATTGCCGTTGGAAAAGCAGCGTTCAGCAAGAAATACAGGACTTCTTCTTGCCTTATTTGCTCGGCTAGGACTTCTATGGGCAGTGGCATGGGTGATGACCTTGACGGATCCACTTTTCACTGTATTCGGAAAAGAAATTTCAGGTCAAAGCTTGGTTTTACTCGGTGGTGGATTATTCCTGATCTATAAAAGTACCACAGAAATGCATAATTCTGTTGCTGGCGAAGAAGAGGAGGTGAAGAAGGGAAAAGTAAGCCTATCATCTGTGATTATGCAAATCGTGCTGATTGACATTGTATTTAGTTTTGATTCTATTATTTCCGCAATTGGAATGACAAATGATTTGGCTGTAGAAACAGGAAAGGATCCAATGATTATTATCTATATAGCTGTCGTTGTTTCCATGATAGTAATGATGCTTTTTGCCAAACAGATCTCAACATTTATTAGTAATAATCCAACGATAAAGATGCTCGCCCTGAGCTTCCTGGTAGCGATAGGTGTTATTCTAGTTGCTGAAGCATTTGGCGAACATGTTCCTAAAGGATACATCTATTTCGCACTGGTTTATGCATTACTTGTAGAGGTGTTGAATATCAGAATGCGTAAGAATAAAAGTAAGAAGGCCAAATGACCAGAGAGGAGGCGCTGATCTATTTACCCCTTAATGAAGGGGATCTGCTTATCGATATTTATGAGGATAAACTATTTGAATTCAAACAGTTCTTTTTAACTCGTTTCCCTATTCCTCTTGTTGTTTACGCACGATTAAAAAAACTTCGACTCGTACATCAAGCATACATTATTCTTGGTGGAGAACGTCAGAAACCTTCAGATTATATCCATAATTACATTGGCAGTGAAGATTCAATTCGCAAAACATTCGCCGAATTTCAAGTAGTAAGAAATGAATTAAAAATGCTCATTCACAGTGCGAAACATGGGCCAGATCTAGATGCGTTTGTCATACAATTATTGGCAGCTACGGAAGTTTACGCTGAGTACTGGCGCATGAATGAAGTTTTAGAGAGTGAAGGTATTAGTGTAGGGAAAGAGCCAGACCCAATGGATCTCTTGACGGCAATCAACGATTTTGAGAGTGATGGGAATAGGTCATTTGATGATCTTTGGAAATTCGAAGGGGAAAACCCATTGAAGAGCGAAGCGAAACGCCTATCTTTGTGGCTGAAATTTGAGCGAAATGACAAGTGATCTATACGCTAATTTGCGTGAACAACTGAATCTACTGAAGTGGCCGGATGTCTACTTGTTCAAATTTATAGTTCCAAATGAATTGGAATTAGTGGCAAGAGTGACAGCAATGTTTGATGATGGAACGGATTTGGTTTATCGCGCATCAAAAAATGACAAATACATGAGTATTAGTGTGAAAGAACTGATGCTCAATGTGGATTCAATTATTGAGAAATATAAAGTAGCACACGAGATCGAAGGACTCATAGCATTGTAGATATGGTATTAATAGGATTTTCTGTATGGTCAACAGTGCTAACCGTTCTAACGGTAAGTCTGAGTATTTTGATATTAATGATCTTGTATAGATGGCTGCTCAGATATATGGGCAAAGGAACACCACCTAAAAAGGATTACTGCGTGCTCTTTAATATTGAGAAAGATCCAGCTGAAGGAGAATTGGAGTTCTATTTTACGTCAGAAGAGAAAAAGAACTATTCCTTGCAAATATTAGATTCAGATATGCTCCTCATTGAAGAGGTTTTATCGAAAGAATGTTTCATTGGTGGTAATATTGTGCGTTTTGATTCGTCTAAGCTTAAGAACGGTCAATATTACTATTGTCTGAAAACGGATAATCAGAAAACCATGAAAAAAATGCGGGTTTCTAATCCATAAGTATGACAATATGACACAATCTTTTTTTGTGGCAAAATTATTGACGCCTTGGTTAATAGAATTAAATTTACACCTGCAGAGGTGAATAACATATAAAAAACAGAAGTATGGCAGTTGAAATAACAGATGCAAATTTTGAAGAGTTGGTGCTTAAATCAGAAGTTCCAGTAGTAGTTGATTTTTGGGCTGAGTGGTGTGGACCATGTCGCATGATTGGACCAATCATTGATAAAATGCATGGAGATTTTGAAGGAAAAGCTCTTATTGGAAAGGTAAACGTGGATGAAAATCCAGGTGTATCTGCCAAATTTGGAGTGAGAAATATACCTACAGTTCTTTTCATTAAAGGAGGAGAAGTAGCAGATAAATCAGTTGGTGCTGTACCTGAAGCAGCATTGGTTGGCAAATTGTCTGCATTGATAGGATAA
>JBLHON010000188.1:0-7159 GCA_047621865.1 Crocinitomicaceae bacterium
CATTCGTTGCAGCTGATTTTGACGTTGTCTTCACAAATACTTCAACGGTCACATCAACGCCAACGTATTTCTGGGATTTTGGAGATGGAAACACTTCAACCCTAGAGGATCCAAATCATACATACGCGGCTACTGGAACCTATCTTGTTTGCTTGACAATTACAGAAGCTTGTACTGATAGCACAATCTGTAATTCTATCGTGATTACCTGTGTTCCTCCAACAGCTTCATTCACTCAAGTTTCCGTAGAATTGGATGCCACATTCTCTGATGCTTCAACAAGTGCAGGTACAATTACTGACTGGGCGTGGGATTTTGGTGATGGAAATACGTCAACACTTCAAAACCCTAATCATACATATCTCGTGTCTGGAACCTACACTGTTTGCTTAATTGTAACAGACGGCTGTGACACCAATCAATTCTGTTCTAACGTCGTAGTTGTATGTACAGCTCCAACTGCTAATTTCTCTCAGACCTTAGCTTCTCAGACAGCTACGTTTACAGATCTTTCTACGAGTGTTGGTACACTCACGAATTGGGCTTGGGATTTTGGTGACGCAGGAACTTCTACACTTCAAAATCCAGTTCACGCATACTCGGCAGATGGAACTTATACTGTTTGTTTGACTGTAACAGATGCTTGTGACACGAATGAGTTCTGTTTCGATTTGGTCATTAACACGATTGGAATTGATGGATTAAATCTTGATGGAACAGTTGCACTAGCTCCTAACCCGGCAAATGGGGTCACTTGGATCACGTTCAGTGAACCTACAACTGAGAATCTATCAATTGTCGTTTTAAATGTCGCTGGTGAGGTGATCCTAACCAAGGAGATCTCCAAGCAGACAGTAAATACAGAACTTAACTTAGGAACGAATCCAAGTGGTGTTTACTTTGTACGAATTGAAAGTGAAAATGGTCATTCAATACTGAAGTTGATTAATAAGTAAGTTGGTTGGTGACTATTAAACAGACCATTTGGGTTACTGTTTGATTAAGAAAAGGAAAATTAATCGAGAGGAGAATATTTCCTCGATCAGACCTATCTATAGGAAAAAATGAGAATCATGAAAGCAAGAACAATCATTTTAGCAATCACTTTTAGTGTAGTTGGAACCTTTGGATATTCGCAAGAAAAGGAGACTGTAAAAGGCGACAATATTGATAATATAGTGACCATATCATCTACTGGAATGTATGATGGAACTGAATCAGAAGAAGCACAGAAGTATTTTGACCAAGCAGAAAAATATGCACGCGAAGGGGATCTCGACAATGCCAAAAAATCATATTTAAAGGCAATAAAAAAAGATTCGGAGTATGTTGAAGCCTACGACAATCTCGGATTGGTCTATAGAAAAATGGGAGAGTATGGAAAGGCGATTGAATATTACAAAAAATCGGTCAAATTATATCCCGAAGGTACGATGGCTCATCAAAATTTGGCTGTAGTTTATGGCATCTTAAAAGACTATGATAGTGCGATCAGTGAGTACGATGCCATGTTGAATATTTCTGATACTGATCCTGAAGCCTATTTTGGGATGGCAAATTCTTATATGATGCTTTCTCAATTCGACTATGCTTTGGAAAATGCTGAAAAAGCCCTTGAACTCTATCAGAAAGCAAAGTCGCCACATCTTGCTGATGGTTATTATATGCTTGGAATTATTAATTATTACAAAGGCGATAAACAGTCAGCAAGAAAAAATCTGCTCATCGCGCAGGATATGGGCACAGTAATTCATCCGCAAATCGTGGCCGATTTATTTACTGAAGAGGAAGATGAGAAAGAAGAAATTCAGTTAAAAACAGATGAAGACTATGAGCAGGATGTTATAGATGGATACAATTGGTTGATGGAAACTCCTATTGGTACAGAACCAGCTATGAGAAAAGAGATTAGTGCATTTATCGTCACATGGCTAACGAGTAGTCCAAATGTAACCGTGGAGTTATCCGATAAAATCGTCACCTATATGGATTGTGGAGACTGTTTGATTATGTTTATGGGAGGCTGGACAAAATATGCTCTTGAATCAAAAGAGTATGATAATAAAGTCAAAGGAAATTTAGCAGGAACAGAGGATGTTATCAAATTTTATCTCCTGAACAAAGACGCTATTGGAAAAAATAAAGCCATCGAGAAATTAATCGAATTGCAGAAGAAGAATGAATTAGAAAGCTTCATCAAATCAAATATCTAGCACAGCTATTGAGGCTTGATCAGACGAATTAGAACGAGTGATTTACTGTAAGCTGATCACTCGTTTTTTTACGTGTTGTCGACAACCATTCGAGCAGTTTCTTTTGCCAGACCTATTGTTGCAATTGATCCACTGTTAAATTTCAGAAAATCGCGCTCTACTCCATCACTAAAAATGATCCCATTTGAAGGCATGAAGGATTCAATCGTCAGCGTGTTCTCTCCTCGGATTATTCCAGCAGTAATTTCAGTTTGAGTTCGGATGCTCTTGAAGGGTTCTCGAACGGCAAATAACAAATCGCTATCCCGAAGTTTAGGCTTCTTCTGTACAAGATCCTTCTCGAAAAGTGCTGTTACTCCATATGCCATGTTAAAGATTGAACTGAGCCACCCAGTCGATCCTGCCAACGTTGAAACGATCAATCCACTTGACGAGTGTTCTTCCGTATTTTCCTTATAGCTAATCTTGTAGCGCGCTGAGACATGTGATGAAGCACCAATGAATAAATCGTTAAATGCTAGGAGTCGTTGTCCGTCGTTTAATTTAGCTTCTGCAAATCGCATGGTTTTCACTTGGAATGAATTGCTCAGCACATTTTCAACCCCACCAATGAAATTTGAAGTGTCATAAGGCAGTAAAACTCCGTCATATCGTAGTTTGTCGGGATTCACGCCAACAATAGGTAAGTTCATCGCGTACTTGGCAGTATTGGCTACCAATCCATCCTGGCCGATGACGATAATGATGTTCTTTTTTGAAAAAATGTAGGATGAAATGTATTGGCGTTCAATAATTTTATTTTTGATCACCTTCGACAATTGAGTCTGAAGGGAATGAAGAGAATGATTGAAGACAGCATCCTCGATTTCATATTCTTCAAAATTTCCACCAAGTCGCTCAATATAAAACTTTGCTTGAGCCTTTGTGTTGAAGCGCTCAATGAGGGACTCTAAGCGGGTTTTACTCTTAACGATAATCGCATATTCAAAACTCATTCTTTTGTCGCTTCATTATCGTCAAGCAGACTTTCAAGTAGGTCTGGAGTGATGTTTAATGTTCCTATTTTTTCGGCGTTACTGGCAAGTTCTCTAAAGGCTAATGAAATGTTGAATTTTGCATCAGAGTTATTATTCAGAGCAGTTAATATTTTCCAATCCATATCTTTGTAAGGGCCCAATGTTGTTTGTAGAACGTACCCTTGAGCTTCTGCTTCCTTCTTATCGTTTTGTGTTTTTTGCTCAATTAGTGACTCTCTTTGATTTTCGACAGAGATATCAGCTTCGACCTGCATTTCTCTTAATTTTCGTTCGTTCTCAGCATCTTGAACGTCAGATTCCATTTTCTTTTCAGCGATTTGTTTTTGCTTTTCTTCAACGGCTATCTCAGTATTCAACTCTGATTCCTTAATTTTTCGTTCCTGCTCAACTGCGAAATTTCGACGGGCGTAAATTGCCTCATCTGCCTCTTGCTGAAGCTTTTCACGTGTCTCTGTTTCGAGTGCTCGAGACATTTCAGGTGTTGCTTGAATTGCCAATATACTGGCACTTAATATTTCTATTCCCAGCATGGAAATCGACTCAGAACCTTTTAGACCATCAAGAATTTTATTTTCAATTGCCTTGGCAGAGCGAATTGCATCTTTGAGTTTTATTTCGTGAATATATGCTGATGTAGCAGTTTGTGCCTCGTTAATGATTCGCTGATTTAACTTTTCAATGTCATTTTTTTTGTAGGTTCCATTGTCGTGAACAGTAAAATTCAAAAGATCTGCTAAGGTTTCTGGAGCACTAATTTTGTAACTGATTTGTCCTTGAATCGTGACTGTCTGATAATCGTTCGTTGATTCATTAAAGATGAATGGTAGATCATTACTTCCCATTGGAATCGCGGCTATTGAACTCTTTGGAGCAAAATAATAAAAGGACAATCCACGCCCCTCTTTACTTATCTTTCCATTCTTGAAATGGAGAACATAGGTCATTGAATCAAACTTGATGTGCTTTATTCCCAACATATTTTTCTCTTAATTGAATTTGATTTCCGTAAAAGTACTGGTCCTCAGAGGATCAATAGTAATCTCACTTAAAGTTAAGATGATTTTCGAAACAGAATTGTAGATTTCAAAAAATCATATGGCGATTAATCCATTTCAAAGACAATCGCCTTAATCGTATCATCGTTCATACTCAGATCAATTGCTTGATCCTGTGCAGAAATTGCGTACTCTGAATTCATCTTTGCGCGCACACGATCCAATTTCATCATGAGATGATCAAACCCTCTTCTATTCATCGTGATTCTGAGTTCTCCAGATTCCTGATTCATTTTGACATTGACTTTTTTGCTCATAACTCTCGATTTATTTAATTAGAATTTTGACTACTTCCCTCCTATCATTGGATGACATAATCTCTACGAAATAGAATCCCGTTGGATAATCTAGTTCCAAGGTGAATTCATCAATTGCTCCAAATGAGGAGGATTGTAAGTAGCTTTTTCATAAGAGTCATTTTAACGTGTTCTCAAAAGTTGACTAAAAACCTGTAGTTGCTTCATAAGTTACACCATATTGATCTAATACCCAACAGCCGCTCCATCAGGACTTGATGAGTCTGATGCTCCAATGTATCGTTTTGTCAATTCATCGTACGTGATGCCCATCAAACGTCCCAAATTTTCTACTTCATAAAGTGTATGTCCCATTTCCAAGAGCGCGTCTCGTGTATCTGGAGAGAGCAGATTTCCTTCATAAAGAATTCGATCTGGGAGCCAAGAATGATGAATTTTCATGGCTTCAATCGCGCGATCAATACGCATATTATAGTGGAGAACGTTCAACACTGTTTGAAAAACGGTATTGATAATCGTTCGCCCACCTGGACTTCCAATGATAAGATAAGGCCGTCCATCTTTCGCTACGATTGTTGGCGTCATACTGGAAAGCATTCGCTTTTCTGGCTCAATTAAATTGGGCCTAGTTCCAATTTGCCCATTGGTTTTGGTAAGGCCTGCCACAGGATTAAAATCTCCCATTTCGTTATTAAAAATGAAACCTAGTTTAGATGATCCCATTCCTGAACCATAAGATTGTTCGAGCGTGTAGGTCATAGAAACAGCACTCAGATCCTTGTCAATTACAGAAAAATGAGTGGTGTTTGATCCATCGTAAATCTGTCCAAATTTCGTCGAATCACTTATGGAAGCCCGAGTCATATCGATACTCTCAAAGCGCATTTTCGCGAATTCTTTTGATGTGAGTCTGTCTAGTGGCATCTCTAAATTAAAATCGGAATCACCCAAAAATTCCGCACGATCAGCATAAGCGCGTCTCATCGTTTCAGCCACCAAATGAACATAGGCAGTAGAATTGAACTCAATTTCGCTTAAATCTGCCTGCTCCATTAGGTTCATCATTTCAATCAAAGCAACTCCACCAGAACTTGGAGGTGGCATGGAATAAATCTCATATCCATTGTACGTGCCCTTCATCGGTTTTCGCTCAACTGCATCATATTTTGCCAAATCTTCCATCGTAATCAATCCCCCATTCTCTTGCATGTAGCGCGCAATTTCCTTTGCAATTGGTCCTTCGTAAAATCCAGCACGCCCCTTGTCCTTAATCATTGTTAAGGTGAGACCAAGTTCTTTTTGTTTCCAAAGTTCTGTGGGTTTTACAATTTCACCATTGTCGTTGTAAAAATAATGCTGTAGAATATCCAAGGAAGAATCCCATTTTTCGATTCGAAGAGCTTGAGCATAGAGAGCTTCTGTCAACGGAAATCCATTATTGGCAAGATTGATAGCAGGCTTAAGGAGTTGCGACCATGGCAATTTTCCATATTTCTGGTGTGTATAAAACAATCCAGCAACTGTACCTGGGACTCCAACAGACTTAAGTCCTTCATGATTTGACTGATCGATTAAATTTCCTTTCTCATCTTGGAACATTGTTTCTGTAGCTGCTAGTGGGGCTTTTTCTCTAAAATCAATTGTGGTTACCTCGCCGGTAGAATCCATGAAGACAATAAATCCACCACCACCAATATTTCCAGCTGCAGGATGTACAACAGCCAATGCAAATGCAGTTGCGATTGTTGCATCTATGGCATTGCCTCCTTGTTTCAAAATTTCAATTCCAATTTCGGATGCAAGAACGTTATCGGAAACTACCATCCCATTTCGAGCCATGGTTTGCGCATTCAACGCAAATGTTGAACAGCAAATAATGAACGATACGAGGAATAAATAATACGTCCTGGAATAGATTTTCATAATTGTTTTTTTGACTGGAATTTGGTGCAGGGAGCTTATCCCCTACAATCATCCTAGATCTAAAAGTAGTGAATCCCAATTAAGTACGCGAAATAGAATCTAGTCGAGCAAAATCTACTCTGGCAATTTCATTTTTCTTAACAGGTAATTTGAAATAGGATTGACCTTGAGAATAACGTATAATCCAACAATAACTCGAACTGCTAACACGGAAAACATATAAAACATATAAGGGAATGATATAGGTTCAGTATGAGATACTGCCTTATAGGTATCATAGATCATATCAGGAAGAATGTAAAGTGCACGAAGTACCCAGAGCAATCCAATGGTAGAAATGACAATAGACATCACACTTTTAGCTGTTAAATCTATCTTGAGATCAGCATCTGACTTAACGATTTTCTTCGCAATCCAATCTGCCGATGTGAGTAAAAAAATCACGAGGAAAAGATTAAGAAAAAAGAGAAAAGTTCCAGAGAAAAAGAGCTTGTCAAATGATTCGTCTATGCGTTGATTACGGTCGCCAACCCAAAGCTGTGATGACAAGTATAGAGACATGAAATAGCTTCCAAAGAAGTCAAAGAGTTTAATAAGTAGCCCGATTCCTGCGAGTCGAATTATAACAGCTGTTAGGGTTCTTTTGGTCATGGTTTATTTTTTTAGTGAACCAG
>JBLHON010000189.1:0-7079 GCA_047621865.1 Crocinitomicaceae bacterium
TCGAAAAGGTTTTGTTTCACAGAAATCGCGATATATACTTTCGAGTGAAGAAATGACAGGTGAATTTTTCCTGACTTCTTTTTAAATTCCATTATTCGACTCATTAAAGCTGGGGTCAAAATATATCGAGCCTCCACTTGATCTGTGCCATAAACGGCGAATGCTTTTTCAAAGATTGGATCTTCCAACTTAATCAGTTTTGGCCGAGAGATATTCATTTTTTGAAAGAGAGAACCCAATTTACCGAACAGTTTTTCTGCTGTATCAGGCAGTACAATCGTTTCACCAACAAAATTCTTGTGGAAATCCGCGATGAAAAAGATTCCTTTAAAGATTCTGTGATATTTTCGATTCCCGTCCTTATCAGTAGTATAGTATTCAGCATTAATTTCAGAAAATCGAACTGCTGTCTTCCCTATTGTACCCTCCACGAGGTCATCTCCACTGTATCGATCTGCTCCTCTAAGGAATATTTTACTCCCAGCAAACTCTCCTTCAGAGACACTCCCAGTTGCATTATAGTTGAGACTTGGATCGACAAATTCAACGATCTTTTTAATCACATTTTCCTTATAATGAATCTTCACTGCCTTCTTGATACGACTCAGTTTAATTGAAAAAACAATAATTCCTGTTAGAAAAATGACCCCAGCTGCAATAAAACCAGCAAAATGGATCTCGAGTATTGCTGTTGAAGCTGCAATACCAATGGATACGAGTATCGTTAACACGATAAACGTAACTATTCTTGTTCCTTTTTTTCGTTCTACCTCCAGACTTTGTAAGGTTGGGGTTAACTCACCCGAAAAATAGGCTTGAAAATCTTCAATTGTCTTCATATATAGGTTTTAAAAAGAATTCTCTGGTCGTGCTTCCATTGCTGCTCTACTCTCCATTGGGATGGTAAAAACATTTTTACGCTTATAGCCTTTCATGTTTGCAATAAGGTTGGATGGAAATGATTCTACGCCATTATTGTAGTCAGTAACTGACGCATTAAAAGATCTTCTGGAGGCGGATAATTGCTCTTCCATCTCGTTCATGCTTCTTTGGAGCAGTAGAAAATTTTCTCCTGCCTTTAAATCAGGATAATCTTCTACTGCAAGTGTGATTTTACCCAATCCAGCTGTTATCTGATTCTCAATATCTACGCGATCATTCGATCCTAAGTCACTCTTTTGTGCTTCAGTTCTTAGTCGTGTTATATCTTCTAATACTTCTTTCTCGTGATTCATATACCCCTTTACTGCACTGACAAGTTGAGGGATTAAATCTGCTCTTTTTTTAAGATAAACGTCAATGCTGGCAAAGGCATTTTGAACTTGATTCTTTCTGCTTACCAGAGAATTATTGATGATGATCAGAACAAGGAGTATAAATCCTACTACAGATCCTATAATTATCCACATATGAGTACTTTTTTTTAGTTGAGTAAGTATACGGAAAATAAATGGCTGTTTGTTTGAATACTTGAATGTCAGTTCGTCTTCGGAATAACATGCTCGATATTCCAAGAAAATGCTGTGTGGATTTTTCTACTACGAATGCTTTCGCCGAGTCCTCTGGCGAAGGACTCAGCGAAGGAGCACAATCTAACAATTCAACAATTCAATTCTCATTATTCTTATCTTGGCAGCATTAATTGAGTGAATTAACATATGAATAGTTCAAATAAAACGAGTTCGGTGAAATGGCAAAAGCTCACAAAGCTTCTCGTTTGGACAATCTCAGCTGTTTTCCTGATTTTTTATCTGATTCTTTCTTACTACAATCGTTTAGCAAGTGATGATCTTTTCATTGTCAATGAGCTCGTCGATAAAGGTTGGACGAGTGCAATCTTTGATTTTGAGTTCAGCAAACGAATTAGCAGTTATGTGGTATTTCATTCACTGTTTACGCTGAATACAGATCTACGAAGTCTGCATTTACAGGTGTTCATTTATCAAATTGCTGTGCTTATAGGGTTTGTGACATCTTTGAACTACTTCCTAAGAAATCTGAGTTCGCGTTTTTTTTCCTGTGTTATTCGTTCTAAAGAAATGTGGATCATCTCCTCAACAGCAACTGTAGCACTCTTCTTCTTTACATTTCAATTAACTGAAGTGTGGTTTTGGACGATTTCGTCTGTAATTCACCTGGTGCCGATCATAGCAGCATTTGCACTGCTTGGTGCACTTTGTAGCGATAAATCATCAATTCGACAGTATGTTTTTATTTTTCTTTGTGCACTCTTTGTTGGTGGTGGCTCAGAGACGATCGCATTGACGGTTTTTTCGTTCGTTGGAATTTGGTTCATACTGGTCCTGGTCAGGAAGAATTCAGAAGCAAAAAAACTTCAATTCAAATTGTTACTCACCCTTGGAGGATGTTTGATCCTTTTTCTTGGAAATGTTTTAGGGGCTGGCACAGAAGCAAGAATCGATCTGGAAGGAGCTTACGATTCAAGCGTATATGTAACAACGTTTGCTGGCTTTATTAAGCTATTTGTTGAGCCAAAAATAGTCGTCTTCCTGTTTTTTCTGCCTCTCTTCTTCTTACTTGGCGTTCATTTTCGAAAAATGGGTCATGTATTCTATGTGATGCGAGCAAAAGTAATTTCTTCAAGTCTAGTTATTTTACTTCTTGCAGCTATTTGCACCTTCATTCCCCTCCTACTCGTGTTTGATAGCTTAGGTCCACCTCGAGCTTGGTCTCCATTTGGGTTTACACTTGGTTTCTTACTCCTTGGCAATGTTTTTCTGAATGGTAATCGTTTCAAAAGAGAATTACATTATGGACTAATTAATGTTCCATCAATTGCTCTTATTGGGCTAATCTCGATCTATAGTGTACGTCAAGCTCCTCAGGTTAAAAATTATAGTCAAGCGTATGATGAGCGCACTGAGCATCTACTTGACTTGCAGGCTAAAGGGCAAATTGACCCTGTTCAACTCAGACAACTACCTAGTTCGGGAATGCTTGTACATTCTAGTCTGGAATCTGATCTTGATGGATGGAATAATAAACAGTTGGCGAAAATTCTTAAGCTCGATTTTATCATTTACTCGCCTACCCCTTAATCTGTTTGCTCTTTTGATTTCGAGCTGTATTTTTGGACGTAGTATAGTGGACGATTCTTTACTTCGTTAAATATGCGCGAAATGTATTCACCAATTATTCCGAGGCTCAAAAGTTGAATCCCGCCAAGGATAATCACGACTGTCATCAATGAGGTCCACCCTGGAATTGTATTTCCAAGTGCGTGTTGAATGATTGAATAGATGGCATATCCGAAACCTAAAACGCACGCGAGTAATCCGAGATAGAAGGACACACGCAAAGGACGAGAGGAGAACGAAAAGAAGCCATCTCCAGCAAATTGGAACATTCTACGATACGTATATTTAGATTTTCCGGCGAATCGTTTTGGTGCATCAAAGGTGATAAAAACCTGTTTAAAGCCCATCCAGCCAACTAATCCACGGGTAAAACGATCCTTTTCTTTGAGTTGCATAAAGGCATCAATCGCTTTTCTATTCATTAATCGAAAATCTGCTGAAGCACTTTGAATTTTTACTTCAGATACGCGATTCGCTATTTTATAGAAAAGTCGTGATGTTGCACGTTTCATTCCCTTTTCTCCAGAGGAATTAGAGCGAATTGTATTCACGATATCAGCTCCATTCAATCCTTCCTTGTAGAGCGTTGGAATGAGATTCGTGGGATGTTGTAGATCTGCATCCATTGTGACAACATAATTCCCCCTTGCATGTTCGATTCCAGCAACAAGGGCTATTTGGTGACCAAAGTTTCGGGACAAGCCAATTCCAATCACGCGCTCATCTTTATCTGAAAAGCTGGAAATCAACTCCCATGTTCGATCCTTGCTCCCATCATCAACAAAAATAAGCTCAAAGATTATCCCCATTTCAGAAAGCGTTGCGATCAGATGCTTGTGGATCTCTTCGATATTCCCATCCTCATTGAAGGCTGGAACTACTACGCTAATTTCTATGGAACTCATTGGGCTAAGATAGTTATTCATTCCTTTTTATAGCTACCATGAATAGGATATCGAATGTGTTGATCGAGACTTTCCATTTCTTTGGAAGCGTTCTATGCATCCATTTTCTAAATTTACCTGGCTTCTTCTTGAGCATGAATAAAGAATAAAAGATCTGATGTACACTGCGCGAAATTGATGGATAGCTGCAATGTATAACTTTAAACCCATGTTTTTCAAGGAGCTCAGTCAATGTTCGTTTTGAGAAATAATGCAGATGTGTAGGTGGATGAATCATTCGCCAATTCTGCTTCTGCCATCGAGGAAGTCGTCGTTCTATATCCCCTGTTGTAATGTAAACTCTACCATCTTTAGTCAGATTCTCATGAACCTTTTTCAAGTATTCTCCAGGATCGTTTAGATGTTCAATCACATCCCAGATAAAAACGTCTGTTGCTTGATCCTTGCTAAACAGACTATAATCCTCCTCGCGAAGATCCAAGCCCAGTGATTCTTTACCAACCTTCACAGCTTCATGCGAAATATCATATCCAATATAGCTCGCAGTTGAGCTTTTCAATAGCTGTTCACCAAAGTAGCCATACGCGCAACCAATTTCATGTACTTTCTGGATATTTTTCAGTCCAATTATTTTCTGAATAGTCTTAATTCTTCTCTGGAAATTGCGCTGAAGGGATTCTTTTTCTGCGACGTAATTATCGTACTCTTCACCGTGAAAGTAATCTCGACCATAGATCTTACGTAACTCTTCAGGCCCCAAATCCACGTTGGCAGTGACATACTTACAGTTGGTACAACGAATCAGAGACTCACTATAGATCGACTCAAACGAATCTTTGTCGCAAACAATACATGTACTTCTTCCTGTCAATTCTAAGGTACTAGAGACGAATAATACAACAATTATTTCAGTTGAGAGATTCCAATCAGACGCTACTTGTTTCTTCTACTAGAACACGATCCGAAAGTCGTAACCTTTGCACTCATTATCGCTATATTGATCCTATGAAATGGCTCCAACTTCTTGTTATCCTCCTACCCTTTTGCGTTTTGAGTCAGTCAGACACTATCTTTATTCAGTTCACTGAAGATGATGATGAATTCACTGCCTGTGAGAATTACTATGCCGCTAATGGACTTTATTCCATTACCCCAAGGGATATTCCCAAGTTAAAAATCCCTGGAACCATACTTGTATCACCTCTTGAAGAAACCAATGGTAACCAGTTGATCTTTAGCTCAAAATCTACATGGTCTCGTGAGTATGGATGGTTTGAAACACCCGTTCCCTATCTTGAGCATCTTACGCGAGACGAGGTCGACACGATCATGAACAAGACAGACATGAGCGGTCGTTATCCTAGGAATTATATGGCTTATGAGCTTAGTGAAAAGGGGATTTTTCTTGATCAAATTGGTAAGCATATCAGAGACAGTCTAACTCGTATGGCCAATCTACGTTATGCTGAAGAAAAGCGAATTCGCGACTCTACTTATCATGCCATAAATGGACAGTGGCCCTGGAATGGTGATGGCATTATAGATGGTGTTTATATTTCTGATCAAGGTCCACGTGGTTATTATCGACAGAGCGATTATTTTGAAGTGTTTACAGAAGTGAAGGATTCAGTTAATCAAGCTCATATGAAGATACGTAAGGAACTTATAGAACCTCAATTGGATTCTATGCTTCAACCCTTTTACATGTCCATTGGTGAAGTGAGCAATCGTGAATACCGTGAATTCGTAAATTGGGTAAAGGATTCTATTGCACGCGAGGAAATCTATTTCGGCTTGGAAGACGATGAAGAAGCAAGTAAATATTTGACCTACACAGAGCTCTATCTAATTGGCCCAGATTATATTGATGATTATGGAGATCTTGTTGAAGAATACGAAGAATTCGACCCCTCGGAGCGTGAGTTAAATAGACTTCGATTTCCACTGAACTGGGAAAAGAAATTTCATTATCACGATCCAAAGCTTGTACCCATACTTGCCACTATGTATTACCCTCAGCAACAGCGTTATTACAAACGCAAAGAATTAGATTCGCGAAGGCTCAATTATCAAATGAATGATCAGGAAATCAATGTTTATCCGGATACATTAGGATTTGTAAAGATGGATGGTATTTACTTAAATCCCTATCTGAATATGTACTTCTGGCATCCCGCCTATGACAATTATCCAGTTGTAAATGTGAATTTCCAACAGATAGAAGCATTTATTCATTGGAAAGAGAAACAGATCAATCAAAACGGGAAGAAAGGACAAGCCTATATTACAGTATCAATTCCGAGCATCATGCAGTATGAGTTTGCACTCAAAACTGCCTTAAGTAATGATTTTGCCGCTCGAACTAAGAATGCGCCAAACTCTCATTTTGTAACATATGAAAGGGAAAGTACTTGGGATAAATACACCTTTTTAACCCGTATTTATCAAGAGGCCAGGAAGATCGGGAAACATGATAAGCCAGAAACAAGAGTTCACAAAAAGCTCTTCAACAGTTGGTTACGCGACAATGGTACTGCCCCATTCTACTTCTTAAATGGCAATGTATCTGAATTGGTGAATGATTCTGTAAATAAAGATGCACTCGAGTATTATGGAATTTCCAGCCTTAAACCTCCTGCAGAGTTAAATTATGTACTCGGCGGTAATTATGCAATGGGCGTAAAAACAAAAAGCGATGAATCCTTCAATGCGCTCTTCTACAAAAGCGTCATTTCAAAAAAGAAATCATCCCCTCGAATTGGCTTTAGACTGGTCTATACACTAAGTATCACTCACGAACTATAGAAGGCTCGATCATCGTTCAGAGATCAATTATTACTTGGTTATTTGACACGGAATAATTTCACAGCTTTTCCATCACCTCCTAATTTCCATCCAAATGAATAGTTAAAGTTTGGCCCACTAATGTTATACGACAACTTAGTTGAGTTCTTCCCTCCATTCGACAGTGAGATTTTTAGTTTGAGCTTCTGTATCTTTCCAGACACTATTTTCGCTTTGTACGAAAATTTTATTCCAACAGCATCAGCAGCTTCTTTTATCTCAGGTAGATTCA
>JBLHON010000190.1:0-7078 GCA_047621865.1 Crocinitomicaceae bacterium
TTACCCAAACATGTTCAATCAACTAATTTCTAGATCATAGATGCTTTTTTATCGAGAGGCAAAAGTAAAGTTTAAGAAGTAGCTAAAATACTCGTTGTCAATCAGATCTATTTCGCTCTGACAAGAAAAGAACGATCTCAAATTAATGACATAATACCCTACAACACTAAGTAGAATGCTCTGAGCTGACAACGTTTGTTATATTCGCCGTTAACCAAAATAAAATTATGAGCACAGCCAAAAACAGTAATCAAACCATTTCTTCAATAGAAGAGGAATGTATGCCAATTTTACATAGTTATCTTGACAAAGCAAATGATGACAATACCTGGATGTCGATTAATAGTGAGCTTAATGATTTATTGTCTGGGTTTTGGAAAAAAGGTGAATTATCTGGAGCGACAGAATCGGCAGCGTACTTAGTTGAATGTGGATTAGGATCTACAATGTCACCAGAAGATCTCTTGAATGAAATTATGATTGTAGAGGTAACATTTACAGTGAAAGGTCCTTCAGAATTGAGCGAAAAAACGAACGGAATAACGAGCGAAAAACAAGTCAAATTAACGTACAAAGTACCTGCTCTAAAAGCTTAACTTCATCGTTGACTTGAAGTAGATTAAAGTAAATCAGAAGATTACATTCTGAGTTTTTTGTATCTTGGTGCAGTTTTGTAGTAATTGGATAATCTACGAAAGCTTCACCTTGATGTTGATCCTAAAACGCTAATTCCCGATGAAAAAGATCTTTTTAATTTGTTGTTTCGCTCAGTTTACCTTCTGCATCTTGGCTCAAAGTGATGAGGTCAAAGAAATTAGAAGCTACTATAATGAGCTAAAAGAGTCCATGAAAGAAACAGAGGAGCACTCTGGTGAATTCGAGTTCATTAATTATTATGTCGTGAAAATTCAAGAAAACGTACATGGTATGTCTATGCCTGCTGTTGGAAATTATTCGGGCACAACAGAAAAATGGTATGCTCCTGACGAAGAAAATTATGGAACAGATGGAAATTTGGTGTACAAAAAATCTGACTTCGAAATTGCTGCTCGAACAGAATTTGCTGAATACGTTTTTAAGGAGAATAAATTAATTTTTTGCTTTTTTCAAACAGCTGGAGCAGAATATCGCTATTATTTCAAAGATGATAAGCTGATTAAATTCGTCGAAAAAGAAAGTGAAGATGATTTTGCTTATTACAAAAAGGATGATTGGATCTATTTAATTAAGCGAGCTTTTGATTGAGAGCAAGCTAGCAGACATAAAATTAATGAACTTTACCCCCTTTCCTGAACGAACAACAGAAAGACTTCATCTCAGAAAAATAGAAGACTCTGATTGTAATGCTGTTCTCTTTCTACGTTCTCACAAAACCATCAATAAATTCATCCAAAGGCCAGAAAGTGAACAGACAAAAAATAGTGCTGATGCTTTGGCATTTATTAAAAAAATAGCTGTTGGGATTGATCGCAATGAATTTATTTCTTGGGCCATAACCTTAAAAAACAGCCCAGAAATGATTGGAACGATTTGTTTGTGGAATTTTTCCAATGACAGAAAAACGGCCGAAGTTGGATATGATTTAGATCCAATCTTTCAAGGAAAAGGGATTATGAGCGAAGCCTTAAAGAGCATTGTAAATTTTGGACATCTTGAACTTAATCTTGATCAGGTGGAAGCATTTACGCATCGAGATAATGAAAATTCGAAGACACTCTTAATAAACAATGGATTTACGCTAAATGAGAATCGAAGAGATGTTGACGCTCATTCCAATCTGATATTTGAAATTAAAAATCCTTCAGCCAACATTCAGTAACTAACATCCATTGATAGATACAATTCATTATATCGGAATAGTTCAGGCCCTAGTGATTGGCGTTGTCCTATTTAGTGTCAGATCGAATGGCAGATTAGAATTTAAGTACTTGGCCATTTTACTTGCCTGTTTTTCATTAGCTCTACTCAATGAAGTTTATGGAGATTATAGCGATAGTGCATTTCATGTTCTCTACCCTTTTAAATTTTTCTTTCTACTACCCAATCTCGTTTATCTCCATGTAAATAGTAAAATTATTGGCGCTAACTCTCGCAAGACAGTGCTCTTCTATCTGCTTCCAGGGATAATTGAGTTTATCTCATTACTCACACTAATGATTCTGGTAAAGTCAGGCAGTCTTGACCCAGAAAGCAATTTCCTGTTCTACTTTGAAGAAGTGTACACTTACCTCACGATTGCTTATACCATTTGGATACAAATAATAATATTGCGTAAAATCTCACTCTACAATAGTCATTTATTCAAATTCTTATCTACTGTCCATTACAAATATTTGAACTGGCTAAGATGGGTCTGTGTTATAATGATCACGAATGAATTGTACTATGTCATTCTCTACCTATTTTCCTCTGACATTGAAGCCAATGATCTATTTTACTCAGCATATGCCTTGATCGAACTAGTGCTTATCTTCTATATAGGAATTGGCGCAATGCTTCAAATCAATTTGAAAATAGATATCCCAATCTATGCAACTCTTAGTAATCAAGATGCAAGTTCTGAGGATACTTCAACTACCCCTATTGATTCAAAAATAGATGAGTTGTTCCTTTCAATTGAATCATTCATGAAGGAGCGTAAACCCTATTTAGTTCCAGATTTGAATTTAAATACCTTGTCAAAAATGATGGGTATTTCTGAACGACAGCTTTCAGTTGCGATTAATAAAAGTACTGATCAAAATTTCTATACCTATATCAATTCTTTTCGTGTGGAAGAAGTGGAGTTTATGCTGAAAAACAATCATTCTGAGAAATTTAGCATTGCTGGAATTGGCGAAGCTGCTGGGTTCAAGTCAAAATCATCGTTCTATACCAATTTCAAAAAAACGACAGGGTTATCCCCGGTTCAATTCTTAAAAGAACAGTCCTAAAACGTGTTTCAGGACTAGATAAAGTTGTTGATTCGTAAACAATTGATCTACCTTGGTCCTAGATACACTCGTGAAAATTCATTTATTGAAATGTATCTGTCATTTAAATTACGCTATATGTCAAGGATCCTTTTCGTTTGTTTAGCAGTGCTTTTGAATCTTTCTCCATTAGGAGTCTACGGTCAAAATCCAAATCCAAGTGCCTCAGTAGATGCTGCAATATTAAGCGAAATGAATGCCGAGAAATTCCCAGGAGTATCAACTATCATTGTGAAAGATGGTGAAATAATCTGGGTAGAATCTTACGGATTTGCTGATGTTCAAAATGCTGTTCCCGTTGAAGATACTACTGTATTTCTACTTGCTTCAATGTCGAAAGTATTTACGGGTACAGCATCTATGCAAGCCTATGAAGCTGGGATAATTGATCTAGATGCAGGTGTCAGTAATTATTTAACGTGGCCACTTGAGATTCCAAATCATTTTAGTGACAGTGTTACAGTTCGAGATCTGATGACCCACTCATCATCAATTGACGACAATGGACCAGTGATGGACATCTATTATGATTATCCAGATCCATCTATTTCATTAGGCGATTGCATTGAGCGTTATTTCTCATTGAGTGGTGCTGATTATGATCCTGTCAATAATTTCATTGATGCTGCCCCTGGTACGACCTATAGTTATTCAAATATGGCAACAGCATTAAATGGTTTTATTACTGAAAGTGCGACAGGAGTTCCTTTTGATCAATTCTGTGATGCCAATATTTTCGCACCTCTATGTATGGAGAAAACGGCATGGCATTTTGCTGATTTTGATTCAGCAGACGTAGCTCGTCCATATGCATATCAAGCAGGGTCTTATGTTCCTTACCCACATTATGGGTTTGCTGATTATCCAGATGGGCAACTCAGAAGCACAGTTGTGGATATTGGAAATTTTATGATTGCCTACTTGAATGGAGGTACATTTGGTGCAAATAACATCCTTACTCCTGCTTCAATTAACGAAATGTGGTCTTCTCAAATTCCTTCTTTAGATGCCACTCAAGGACTTAATTGGTACCAAGAGCAATTATTTCACAGTGGTGGAACATCTATGCTTTGGGGACATAATGGTGGAGAGAATGGAGTGTCAACTGACATGTATGTTGATCCAATAAACAACATTGGGATCTGCGTTCTTACAAACGGAGAAGGTGATGCACTTTATATTTGTGATGAGCTCTATGATTATGCACTCTCCCTATCTCCAACTGCGAGTATCACTCCTAGTTGCCTCACAAATGTAGAACTTGGTGAATTGGCGGGGCAAGATGATCTTGAAATAGTCAAAATATTCGATTTCATGGGAAGAGAAACAACCTTAAAATCAAATACTCCCCTGATTATTCTGTATAGTGATGGTAGCACCAAGCGTACATTTCAATTTGAAGAATAATAGTCGTTCTGAATCAATTTTCTAAGGACGAAGTTATCTCTGCCTCTTATGAAGAATCTCTGGGTTTAAGACTTTTGGTCTGCACTCCAAGTGATGAAACAATTGAATTCGAAGTGCGGCATCCATTTTAAGAACCATACCCATTAAATCCACTTCAAATGCCCCCACATTGATACCCTTTGAGTCTAAAAAGAGTTTACCGTTAATGAATACAATCACTGCACAATAGTGGGTGCCCATTTGAGGGGTTTGAACGTAGAGGTTTTTGCCTTGGTAAGATCCTACTAATTCTATGCTGCTATAATTTGAATTGAGATGAGCCATCAGCCTTCTGTTATGAGAACAGCTAAATAGAATTAACAGCACTACTAGGGCAATGATTTTATTGAATTTTTCTCATGAGAAGTGAAGATATAAAACTTCATCCCATACCTAAAGCTAATTTCTTAGTTCTTATTAAGCGCAGGTTTAATTGACTAATTCGTAACTGTTTATTGCACATCACACGAAATACGAACACGTAAACAGACCTCATATGGTATAAAATCCAAGTTTTGATTTGGATATTTAGGTACTGATAAGATCAATGAAATTAAACCTTTCTATAGTTAGGTGGTCAAAGTAAAAAATAACAAGAAAATCATGAATTACTCTCTACCCTTTTTGTTTGTCCTCTTAGTTTCAAATCAAGTTGTTTCACAAACACCAAAAGTCTACGTTAATTACGTGACTCATAATGAAGAATCATACGTCCAATATACAGCAGACAGTCTTTTTTATGTAGGTGCCAGAACAAACCTAATTCAGTTTGGAATAGATTGTCAAACCAAGGGAGCTAAGTGGAGCATGGGAAATGATCATGTGATGCTCGATGCCATTTTACAGTGGGATACTCCACCATTAATTACGAATACTGGTGGCAAGAATTTATTAAAATATTTACATGAAGATTTGGGAGTTGAGTGCGACCCACATGCACATGCGAGTGTTGTAGCTTATCAAGATGTGGCTTACAAACATACCTTGTTAGGAGTTGCACCAAGTAGTGTAATGAGCGGTTTTTTGTATAATGAACCAGATGCGAGTGACTATTGGTGGAAAGAGTATGAATTTCCAGTGTTCAGCACAATCGATCCAGCTTTTTCGTGGCATCCTGAAGTAATTTGGGGAGGAGCAACTCCTGGGCATGTCAATGACCCTTATTACCACGGAATGTGGAAACCCAGTGACACGACTGATTTCTTCACGCATAATGCCTCAAATCACCTTATTTCTTACGGAAATGGCTGTCGAATCAAGATTGTAGACACATCTACAGTTGATTATGTAGTTGCCCGAATTGATCTGTTATTGAATGATATTAACACTGGCATACTTCCAGCAACTGGATTTTATCCAATGTCATTCTTTGTTTCAGAAGCCTACCTGTGGAATCCACCTTTCTTGCTGAAATTAAATGCTATTTCTGATACTGTCAACGTTCGCGTCTCCCAAGGAAAAATGGAATGGATGCACATTGAAGATATCGTCACAGAATGGAAAACCAATTATGGTGAAGTAGGTTTTTATGCATCTTGCGATAATACAGAATTTATTGGTGTCGCAGAAAATGAGCTAAATGATGAGTTTTCAATTTATCCAAATCCGGCAAAGCTTTTTGTCAAAATCTCTCCAAATTCTTCTTCACTTTATTCAGTTTCTGTTAGTGACATTCGAGGACAACAACTTCAGCAAGAAATTAATATCTCAGGAGATTTTGAAATTTCCCTGTTAGATTACCCAAAAGGAATTTATTTTTTACGAATCGAATCTGAAGAGTCTACTGTTAGCAGGAAGTTCATTAAAGAATGACACTTCCTGTCTTTCAAGAGGAAACAGATTACACCAGGCAGTCAATATATCACAAAAGAATTATGTGGTGCAACCATATTCAGGTGAGAAGCGTTAAGCCATTAGATTGATGCTATGAAAAAGATTCTATTTGTTGTAATATGTTTATTTGTCTTAATGTCGTGTAAAAAAACGATTCCAGAACTGGTAGAAGGTGAATGGGTGTTGGTGGGCTATTCAAGCAATGGAATTTATACCGATATTGAGAATGAAAACCACCTGTACAATTTTAGAGATAAGAACACTTATAGTATTTCCCAAGGCCCCACTCATTCTGCTGGTTATACCATTTCAGGGAATTATAGAATAAAAAAGCTTGGTGAAGTTGAATTTGATTCGAAAGTTATGGTCTCTGGTACGGGATCTTCTGATGAGTTAGATTTGGAGGTTCAGAGCCTTATTATTCGCATGAAATCGTCTACAATATCAGAATCAGAGCTACGTTTTACTAATAAAAGTGATTATGTGATCTTCTCGAAGAATTAGATGAAAAATCAAAGAAATAGTGAGCTAGAAAAGCCGATGATCTATTTTATGCGATAATGTTCTTCTCTCGAATAACATGGCTCTATTCTGGTTATTGCTTAAGGTTGTTGAACTTCATAGTGTGTAGGACGTGTTGGCTCGGCATGATGTATAGGCTGCATTATAGGTGTCCCGATGCATATTCTCTACCACAACAATTGATTAAGCTCATCAATGTTCTTAACATGAAAAATGTCACTAGACAGCTTAATATTTGAATTTGTTAATTGACTTCCGCTTACAATGACCTGTGACTTTTTAGACATTTCAAGCAGTACGGTTTC
>JBLHON010000191.1:0-7024 GCA_047621865.1 Crocinitomicaceae bacterium
AGGCAGTTTTGGACTGACACTTTTGTTAAGTATTCTTGGACCAATTCTTCTCATTTACATTCTTAGTCCAATGATTTTCTCTTCCAGCAGAAATTAATTTGGGAATTATGAGCAATTAATGCATCTCTAAATAAACAAGGCATGAAAATACTCGCAATCTTAACATTTTTACTGCTCTCTGGTTCTGGGAATTCGCAATCCAATGTTATCGAGTTTCTTAGTCATAGCGGAAATATGAAGCATTTCGACAAGTTCTCAACAAGATCAATTGATGGCATTGAAACGAATTTCGGAAAAGGCGTGAATCCAATCGTTAAAAATGCTGTACTCGATACGATAAGGGTGATTTCAGAATGTGAAGTTGTGATGGTGACGAGCGAGTACTGCAAGGATCGTTACAAGCGTGGTATAGACATGCGAAAAATACGTACTCAACATGAGTATGAGATGACATTAGCATATGGTGAGCAGTGGAGTGCAGGTGCCGATACTTTATTGAATCATGCATTGTTTCTGAAAACACATTCCTTGGATAGCGTCAAGAAGGTTTTGAAGGACACGTATCATTTCCGAAATCCCATCGAAACTGTGGTGTTTATTGGCTACGATAATGAGACGATCCAAGCACCAGAAAAGGTGAAATCAATAGAAGATGTAGAAGTGATCGAAAAGGAAAAGTTAAACGAAAATGGGTTTGGTTTGGAAATCTTAATTGCGATTCTTCTGCCACTACTTGGGATTTATATTTTTAGTCCACTGGCATATAAATGGGCAAAGAATTAATAGTCTTCAATTCAATGATCTAAATTCCGTTGGGTTCAACCCAGTCTTTACCTTGAACAATTTACTAAAATGTTGTGGATACTCAAATCCTAGTTTGAAGGCAATTTGACTTACAGATTGACTTGAACTGAGCAGAGCCGTTTTTGCTTTTTCTATGAGGTAAGAATAAATATGGTCTTTCGCACTTCTACCAGTTTCTAGTTTGAGTAAATCACTAAGGTAAGGCCCAGACATGTTCAAAGCTTCTCCACAAGCAGCAATGGATGGCAGACCATTTTCTTGAAGTTCTTCTGAAGAAAAATAGTGCTCTAAGTAGTGCTCAAATTGCGCAACAAAATCTTTATTCAAGTTAGTACGAGTATAGAACTGCCTGTCATAATATCGCTTGCTGTATTTGAGAATTGTTTCTAAATTTTGAATAATTAAATCTTGAGAATGCTTATCCATATTTTGGTTGATCTCGAGTTCAATTTTGTCCACTAGATCAATTAAGAACTGCTTTTCCTTTTCAGAAAGGTGTAATGCCTCATTCACGTCATAGCTAAAAAAAGCGTACTCTTTTATCGATTTTCCAAGTTCAGATTTTCTAATCAAATCTGGATGGAAGAGGATCGTCCAACCAGAATCGTCTAATTCTTCAATTGGATCATCAAAGGAAACGATTTGTTCAGGAGCCATAAACACCAATGTTCCTTCCTCAAAATCATACGAGTTTCTTCCGTATTGAAATGTCGTTTTTTTTATTTCCCCCTTCATAGAAAGAAGAAATAAATCACTCGAGAGCTTTGTGTTTTTAAAATCAAAATCAACTTCAGGCCATTGACGAATGATCGTGATCATTGGGTGCACAGGTGCTTTCATCCCTAAGAACTGATGAACTTCTGAAACACTCTTAATTTGATGAAATTCTGACATTTAGTTATGATTGTGTAGTGCGAAACTAATACTTAACTCCTGTTAATTCTTCGGATAAAGTCCAGAGTCTTTTTGCGTTTTCTACGTTGTGAGACATTTCATTTGACTTGACGATCATTGGGTTCCCTTTCATTTCTTGAAATCCTGATGGGCCGAAATAATTACCTGATTTTGCGTTCGGGTCCACAGCAGCTCTAAGTGTAGGAAGAACACCACCTGCTACTTTCTGTGAAAAGATAGGGTTCAAAACTCTGAAAAACAGAGAGTGTCTTTGTAAATCAGTACTTGTCCACCCTGGATGTGCAGCAGTTATGATAGGTGAATTAGTTTCTCCTTCGAGTTTTCTTGAAAGTTCATATGTAAAATATAGATTGGCCAATTTACTATCTCCATAAGCTTTCGTGGTTTTATATTTTCGATTTTCCCAATTAAAGTCTTCGAAGTCTATAGCTCCAGATCTGTGACCAATACTTGATGTGGCAACGATTCTTCCGCTTTTAGAATTCTTAATTAATGGCATTAATAGGCCTGTTAGCGCAAAATGTCCAAGATGATTAGTGCCCATTTGTATTTCAAATCCGTCCTCTGTTTTTGAATATGGGCACATCATTACACCAGCATTATTTATTAGAATATCAACAGTGCTTTGTGATTTTGATAGGTTTTCTGAGAACGCCTTGATAGAATTCAAACTTCCTAAGTCCATAGGATGAACTTGTATATCAGCAGTAGGGAATTCAGTGCGAATTTCTTCAGCTACACTTTCTCCCTTTTTGACATTTCGCACGGCCATTATAACTGTCGCATTCTTTTGGGCCATAACCTTTGTTGCTTCTTTTCCTAAACCACTAGATGCACCTGTAATCACAATTACCTTACCCTTTTGATCTGGGATGTTTTGAGTATTCCAATTCGATTTTGCCATGCCTTATTCTTCTTTAAGTTTAATAGATAACACAAATTTAGGCAGTAGTTGGTAAATGTGCGTAAACAAATCGCTGAAGCTTGAATACAATTCGCAGAATCGAATGTTTAAGTGTGCCTAGTAGTCTGAAGCCTTACAGAAGCTAATTAATCAGCAATAGGTATAGGTTATAATAATGCAGATTCTAGAATCTATCCTGTGTTATTCGTCAGAAGCTATTAAAATAGTGATCTGTTTTTAGCAGGAAAGCACTAGTCGTTCTCAGGGAGGGCATCAAATTCATCACGCTTTCGCTCAAACCAATCGCCCATATCTCCCGACTCACGTAAGGACTTCATTTCTTCCATAGCCTCAAGATGTGGGGCGTCCGCTTTTTGAAACATTTCCATTCCATGTTTCATACTCAACTTTTTAATTTCTTCGAATGTTTCGGCATGAAATTCTAATCCACAAGCGCCTCCCAATTCTTCACAAGTCATTGTTTTCAAAATCGTCTTTTTTCTAAAAATACAAAATCTAAAATGGGTTCGACTCAATATTATCTATTGGCTAGAGGTTTAATTAATGCCCTTGTGCAATTTACAATTGACCAATCTGTACTTTAGAGTGACTCTTAGATTGATCATCTATCACATTTTTTGGTGGGCATGAATGAAAAGGTAAGATGCGGAAAAGATGATTGTTGAACTAAGTTAAAGCAGAGTTCAAAAAATTATGGCAGTGTAGGGGAGTAGTTCTTTGATTTTTATTTTTGCTGCCTCGCTCAAAGGATTATTTCCTAGATCAAGATACCGGAGATTTGTTAATTGCCCTATAGTTTCTGGGAGATCAGTAAATTGATTACCATTCAAATCCAAACTTTTTAGCATCTTGAACTCTCCTATTGCCTCAGGTAGATTTGAGATTTGATTCCCCTCCAAATGTAAGTACTCCAGATACTTTAGTTTGGTTATTGACTCAGGAAGTTTTGTAAGTTTATTATCTCCCAAGTAGAGCCAATACAAGGAAGTTAACTCACCAATGGACTCTGGTAAATCACTTATTTGATTACCATCCAAAGTAAGTTCTCTTAGTTTCTTTAAACCTATAATTTCTTCAGGAAAGCTAACAAGTTGATTATTGTCTAACAATAGCTTCTTCAGATTAGTTAATGATCCAACTTCCTTAGGTACTGTTGTAAATTGGTTGTCACTTAGATAAAGGTGGTCTAATTTCACCATTTTATCTAAACTTCTAGGTAGGTCAGTGAGCTGGTTGTCGAGGCAATAAAGGTACTCAAGATTTGTTAATTGCCCCAGACTTTCTGGAAAGCTAGAAATTTGATTGTAAGATACATTTAGTAGATATAAGTTAGCGAGCTTACCAATTGATTTGGGCAATTTCGTCAAGTTTTTGTTCCTTAAAACAAGAGTGAGAGTAGAGCCTGGCTCCTTCAAAGCCAACACAAGAGATGTATCAGTTGTGTGAGCTGATGCTAAAAATGAAAAACTGATCGTAAATAATAAGAAAAATAATTTTTTCATTCTAGCGTGTTTTAATTACAGATTCTAGTCAATCGTACCAATCAGTTCAGGCTAAACCTTCATGCCAGCTGTCGAAGATAAGTAAAAGTGATTTAACTTTTGAGTAGAATAATGTTAACGCAGAACTGATCCTTTCGAAGCACAACGTATTCCTATTCTATTCAACAAGTCTCCTCATCTTGGCAACAATGCTATCAGCATAGAACAAAGGACCACGAATATGAGGTTTATCGATTACGTACATCGTTTTAGGTTCATTTGCAAGTGAATAGAGCCGTTTTCCGTGCTCTAGAGGGATCGCCTCATCCTCAGTGCTATGAATGACCATTAAGGGCTTGTAGAACTTCGGAATTGATCGTTCAGCACTGTACATCTCTCGCGTGAAGATCCGTCCAAGCAATGGAACACGACCTCCCGCAATGTCACTATGGGACGAAAATGCCCCTTCGAGTACTAATCCATCAATCTTGTCTTGGTTGTCTGTGCCAAGAACAGCTGCTAAATGTCCTCCCAATGATTGTCCATATATAAGCAATTTGTCCTGCTTAATATCAGATCGACCAAGCAGATAATCAAATCCATCTTGTCCATCCTGATACACATTTTTGCGTGTTGCTTTGCCCTGTGAGAAGCCAAAACCACTGTAATCAATCATAAAAACCTGATAGCCGGCATTCACAAATGGGGTCACGAAAATAAATTGGTAGACCAAATGTCCTGCATTGCCATGGAGAAAGTAGATCGTTTGACCATTGGAGTTTTCCTTGGGCTTAAAAAACCATGCATTCAATGTATCTCCATTGGAGTTCGGGAAAAACACAGCCTCTAAATTGTACGATAAATCAGGGACTTGCTGTTTAGAATCGTGGACCAAAGGAAGCATGTCCTTGGTAAAGGTCATTGTAAGCGTATCCTCCACTTCAGCGACATATGTACTAAAATCATCATCTGTATGCAAGACGTATGGGTGGAGGAAGATTTTATTGAGTGCACAGGACGATAGAAACAGTAGAGGAAGTAGTAGATAACACAGCAAACGAATCATAGGCTGATGAACTGAATTGATTAAGTACGAAATTAATTAAAAAAAAGGGAGACTGTTCGCAATATCGAATGTTCAAATCGTGTTAATAAACTATTCGACAGATTCTTTTTTATCTGGCACGAAATTGCGTACATTACTATGTAAAACCAATGTGAATGTTTGACGACGAAGAAGAGGAATATTTTGAGGGAGATTTAACTGAGGATATACAACGTTTTGAAGCGTTCTTGAAAGGCGTGTCAATTGGCTTTCTTGATAGTGATAGATGGGAAGCACTTGTGGACCATTTTCTTATTAGCGGAAGTTATACAAAAGCACTTGCAGCAGCTGAGGAAGCGTTGACTCAATTTTCATTCAATAACACATTTATACTTCGAAAGGCACAAGCTTATTCTGGACTTGGGAAATTGAAAGAAGCAATTCAATTGTTAACGCAAATTGAGCGAATGGGGATGCCGTCCTTCGAAATGTTACTCTCGAAGGCATCTGTATTTAGTCAGTTGAAGGATTCTGCAAATGCCATTAAGTATTTCCGAGCTGCTTTAGTAGAAGCTGAGCCTGATGATCGAGATGAAATTTACCTCGACCTTGCCGTTGAATATGAAAATCAAGGGAAGTGGGGGGCTGCATTAAAAGTGTTGGAAGAAGCAATTAAGAAGAATCCACACAATGAAGGAGCAATCTATGAAATTGCATTCTGCTATGATCAGTTGGGCGAATACATGAAGGCGATTGATTGCTATTCGAATTTCATTGATGAAAATCCGTATTCATTTACTGCCTGGTACAACCTTGGAAACGCCTATTTGAAACTGGATGATTATGAGCAAGCAATTTGGGCATATGATTATTGTGTAATTATCAATGATGATTTTGGTCCTGTATACTTCAATCTTGGAAATGCTTACCTCTCCCTAGATAAATATACCAAGGCCATAGAAAGCTTTGAGAAAACCATAGAACTGGATGGTGACGACCCTATGGCTTACTGCTATATTGGAGAGAGTCATGAACAAATGGGCGAGTTAGAACTAGCCAAACATTATTACAATCGCTCGTTAGAACTTGCTCCATTGCTTGCTGAAGGATGGCTTGGATTGGGAATCGTTGAAGATCTCGAAGGCAGAACTAAAGAAGGGCTTGTATTGATTCAAAAAGCTGCAGAACTGGCACCAGAAAATTCTGGTGTGATGCACGTACTTGCTGGAGCCTATGAAAAAATGGAGCAATTCGAGCTCGCAGATGAATATTATCAACTCTCATTGGCGCTTGATCCTGACGATGGTGAATGCCTCATCAATTATGTTAGCCTCCTCGCGAAGGGCTCACTTCCTGAAGCATTGTCGTATTTAGAAGCATTTGCTCTTGTGAACCCAGGAAATGACCAAGTAGCCTTGATGAAAATTAATATTCTGTGGCAACTTGGAGAGAAAGATGAGTCAATTGCGCTCTTTAAAATATGCCTTGAAAATGATCGATCTTATGCATTAGAATTATTTGAAATTAATCCAGACTTGAAAAACGTTCCAGAATTTGTACTTTTGGGCGATTAATTATGCCAATGAAAAATTTCGAATTAACCTATATACCCGAGAGACCAGCTAAGCCAAGAGAATCTGGTGTGACGATGATGATGGATAAAGGGTTGAGCCTTCGCCAAGTGGAGGACTTTATTGATTCAGCAGGTCACCTAACAGATGTCGCAAAATTCGGTTTTGGTACGTCATTCGTGGCAAACAATCTTCAAGAAAAAGTTAAGCTCTATCAGGCTGCAGGCATTCGTCCATACTTTGGAGGAACGCTTTTTGAAGCATTCTATGCACGTGGAATGGT
>JBLHON010000192.1:0-7004 GCA_047621865.1 Crocinitomicaceae bacterium
CTAACATTATGTGATGATTGGGGTGTACCACCAGAAAATGTTCGTTTTGACGATTTTGGAGGTTAATCCATAAAAAAGATAATTTAAATCCCGTATCTTACAAAAGATGCGGGATTTTTTCGTCTATAAACGAATTATTCATGCATCTTTAAGAATTGGCACGTAATTTGTTATGTTTCAGTTGTAAAATCGTTAGCTATGAAAAGAAACTACCTATTAATTGTATCGTTTATTGGATTATTTGGAACTGCATTCGCACAAGATGATGCCGCTTTCAATAAGAAATATGATCCAATTCGCGCTGAACTAGAAGAGTGGGACCCAATTAGAGGACCCTGGTTATCCTCAAGTCTTGAGGCAATGTCTAAAGGTGAAGCAATTCCAGATAGAACATTCCCTGAAGACCTTACACCAGCTCAAATGGTTTCGGCTTTACCAACGAAGACACGTAATAGCATCGAACAAACAGCCATGGCGAGCAATGCTACTAATCCAAGAGAGGTAGCACAATGGAAAGAAATTAAACGTGTAATCGTTCGGCCAGGAGCAGGATGTGGAACACGCACAGCGAGAACATATGGAGACCCTCACATGGTAACATTTGATGGCGCTCGCTATTCGTTTCAAACTGTTGGAGAATTTGTCTTAACAAAATCTACAGGTGGAATTGAAGTACAAGGACGTCAGCGTCCACAACGTGATGATTTTTCACTGAACACTGCAGTTGCAATGAACGTTGGAGGAGATCGTGTATGTTTATATGCAAGTGATTTCCCAGATGGAGATCGTTCAACTCCATTACGTGTTAATGGTAGAGCAGTTCGAGTATCACCAGGAAAGGCATACTTCCTCTCAAATGGTGGAACAGTTCGTCAGACAGGTAGGACATATACAGTGGCTTGGCCAACTGGAGAAACAGTAACTTCTCGTATGAGCACAACAGGAGGAATGGATTTCATGAGTATTAACGTTCAGATTACTGGATGTACTGAAGGAATTATTTCAGGTCTTCTTGGAAATGCGAATGGTAGAGAAAGTGATGACTTCCAGGGGATGAATGATAATGCATCTTTAAGAATGGCACCAGGAAATGATCCTTTTGGGGGAGTTTCTAGAGAAATGGAGCAACGAAGATTGGCTTTCCTTGCAAACGCAATGGCTGATGAATATAGAGTGACTCAAATGACAACTTTATTTGATTATCCTCCAGGAACAAATACATTGACCTTTACAGATCGATCATTCCCAAGAGTACACAGAACGATTAATGAGATTCCTCGTGATCGTAGAGATGCTGCTCGTGCAAATTGTCAACGGCAAGGAGTATTGGACAGAGACATGAATGGATGTATCTTTGATAATTCTCACTTGAATATTCCACCACAGAGACCAGTAGTAGTTCAGGATCCATCTCAAGGAATTGAATTGAGACCAGTTTCTAGACCTGCGCCAAACGTAAATGGACCAGAAACAGCATCAGTTGATCCAGGAGAAATTCATGTAATTGATCATAAAGAAACTACGAAGCCACGTTTAACACCTATGCCTATTGCTAAACCTGAAAAGGAAAGAGCTGATAGAGTAGAGCGTACTGAACCAGCTAAAGAGACACGCAGTGAGCCAGAATCAATATATACTGCTCCTGCTAGATCTGAACCTGTAAGAACAACTCCTACAAGGTCGGAACCTGTAAGAACAACACCAACGAGAACAGAACCTGTTAGGACTGCTCCAGTTAGGACAGCCCCTGTTAGGACTGCTCCCGTTAGAACAACTCCTGTAAGGACAACCCCAAGTAGACCAAAACCCTCAGCACCAAAACCTAGCGTGAAGAAGGGAGGAAGATAATACAGCTAAACAAAAAAAGCTCATTGAGAAATCAATGAGCTTTTTTTATGAAATAGATTTTCTAGTCAAGCGGGTTACTTGGCAATTGAACATTATCATCGTATGCTTTAAAGGCTTTTGTATCATAACTGTAGAAATACAGTTTCGAGTCTCCAGTCTGTGTATCCCAAACCATACATTCATAATACGTCTTGTCCTGAGGAACATGAACAGATGTATAATTCATCATAATGCTTCCAGTCCCGGCAGGCGGAAAATCCTTTTTCGCAAATTCTGGAACATTGCTGTTAGATCCACTTGCAGCAGCTGGTGCAACAGAATACATAAGTACGCTCGCGCAGAGTAAAACACCCATTACTGATAGGCTTATAGAGAGAAAACGTTTTGAAAATTTGTCTAAATTCTTCATAGATTTTTTTTAGTTAGTTCAAGATAGCAGTTTTTCTTTATTTGGCAATGATCTGACTTGATTTCAGAAAATATTATCCTCGTGGATTTTTTTTGGGAATAATTGCGTCTATTTGATTAGAAGATAATATATTGCTCTATGAAAAATTTATTACTCGCCTTCGCGCTTCTTACAAGTACAATAGCATCTGCAACTCATATTGTTGGTGGCGAAATTTTTTATGATTCCTTAGGAGGGGATCAATACAAGATCACGTTTGAAATTTATAGAGATTGTTCTGGATCTGGTTTCGATAATCCATTAAATTATACAGTGTTTAATGCTGATGGAACACCTTTCGCGGAGTATCCAATTGCCAATCCTGCTACACTCATTCTCCCTATTCTCTATGATGACCCGTGTGTTACGCCTCCAAATGATATCTGTATAGAACGAGCTATTTATATTGATACGATTACATTGCCAGCAACACTTGACGGCTATTATATTAGTTATCAGCGCTGCTGTTGGGCCAATAATATTCAGAATATTATCGATCCAGGCAACTGGGGATTGACGATTTCAACTTCTATTCCAGGCACAAATTTAGTTGGTGTCTTTGATAATAACTGTGCACGATTTTCAAATTATCCTCCCCTCGTATTGTGCAGTAACAACCCGCTTAGCTTTGATCATGCTGCTACTGATATTGATGGAGATTCACTTGTGTATTCGCTTTGCACTCCTAAAACTGTTGCTCTTGGAGCCTTGCCAACGTACGATCCCGAATTCCCAGCACCCTATACAGACGTTAATTGGGAACCAGGATTTAGTGGAACTGTTCCTTTTGGACCAGGATCTACCATTACCATAGATCCTGCAACTGGAATGATGAATTTTTTACCATCTCAGATCGGAACCTTTGTCGCTTCAGTTTGCGTTGAAGAGTGGAGGGCAGGAGTGCTCATCAATCAAAAAATGAGAACTTTTGGTTATCGTGTGGTGGCCTGTGATGTTGAAGAGCCAATGACAGTTTCATTGTTGGGAGCTGGAGCATTAATTGAGGATTGTAGCTCTGCTGGATTCGTCGTACTCAGAGATTCTACAAATGAAGCAGTGACGATTCAAGTGATTGTTTCGGGAACTGCAACAAATGGCACCGATTACAATTTTCTTCCGAATACAATTACAATTCCTATTGGCGTAGCAACTGATACGATTAGCATCACGCCTTATTTGGATCACCTTACTGAAGGAGATGAAACCATTCTCTTTAGTGTAATCGTTGAGAATCCTTGTGATGGCACGTTTGACACAACTTCTGCTGTAATCACAATTGTTGACTACATTGATCTGACAATCTCATTTGGGGATAGTATTAATATCTGTGAAGAATTCAATGAATTTGGGTCTGCCTGGTGCACTGTGCAAAACGGTGTTGAGCCTTATGCCTATAACTGGAATCCAATACCATACGCGAATAATGATTCAATCACGTTCCCAGCATCTGATCTGAATCCAAATCTGACTCCAGTGTATGTTGATGTTTTGGATGGCTGTGGGAAAATCATTCAATCTGGAATAATTCCAGTATATCATCAATGCCCTTTACAGGTTCCAAACGTTATTACCATGAATGGTGATGATATCAATGACGAGTTCATTATTCATAATTTGGAAGATTTTGACAATGTCCACCTGCAAATTTTCAATCGTTGGGGGAATCTAGTATTTGAAGATTTATCTTACCAGAATGATTGGAGAGGGTATGATATTTCGGGTAATCCACTCGTGGATGGTGTCTATACGTATGTTGTTACACCAGAAAGCTTCAAGTTCGAATATGATGATGAGGAGAGAACTTTGTACACTGCACATGGTTTCGTACACATTGTGAAGTAAATAACTCCAAGCCGAGCAGTTAAAAGGGATGATCTAAATGCCTAATATTGTTAGGATAATTTGGATTTATGATCGCAATAAAACAGCTTACAAAGGACGATATTATTATTGTACATCAACTCGCCAAGGATATTTGGCCAGATGTTTACAAGGATATAATATCTAAAGATCAGATTGATTACATGCTTGAATGGATGTACAACGTCAATACACTTACAGAACAGGTACAGATTGGATATCTTTACTACATGGTAACTCATCATGGTGTGCCCAAAGGCTTTGTTGGCTTAGAACCAAATTTTCCTCAAGCTGGAACACTGAGAATGCATAAACTCTACGTCAATATAGAGGATCAAGGAGCTGGACTAGGGAAAGCACTGCTCGAAAAATCCATAGAAGTAGCCAATCAACTTGATCTCGCAACGATCAATTTGAACGTGAATCGTTTCAATAAAGCCGTAGATTTTTACAAATACAGTGGATTTGAAGTCGTTGAAGAAGTCAATATTAACATTGGAAAAGGCTATTTAATGGAAGATTATGTAATGGTTCGATCCGTTTAAGATTAATTAATTCCGAACAAATAACCACCTCACAGCTTTCCATAAGCCAACGCCAATATAGCCGAGTACTCCGGGTTTCTTTTTTTCCTTCAGGTAGAAGGTAATAGTTGAATACTGCACCAGATGATCCATTCGATTCATTCGACCCTTCATCATTTCTATTGTTCCATTCAATCGTTCAAGCTCTTTTTCAACTTTCAAGGCAGCTTCAACATTTTCGGCCTTAGCCAATAATTCTAGATAGCGTTTGCGAGCTAATTCAGCATTGTTGAGCCTAATTTCAAAATCTGCGTATTCCTCTGTGACATCCTTCCCTGATACATATTTCCGCATTATAGTGCCGAGTCCTTCCGTCATTATCATAGCTGAATCGAGGTAGTTAGCCTGAATGCGAATAATCGACATTGTTGTTCCAGTTTCCTGTACGTATCCCTCGTATTTAGCGGCAATTTTGGCAATCAATACATTTGCAGTATCTGGATTTTTCACTGTTAAATGAAGGGTGGCAGCTTTAATGATTTTTGGGGCTGTTCTCTGTGATATGTCATTCTCTGTGGCAAAATCGTTGCCGCCAGAATTGTGTTCCCAACCAGTTACGCCAGTTAATTCTCCATTTCGCATCGCGCAACTTGTCAGAAGTAAGGATGCAATAATTCCTATAATTGTTATCGTTTTCATAGCTATGATATTGGTTCGTAGGATAACGAACCAAGCCATGATTGTTACAGGGTAGTTAAACTAGAAAGATCGATTTTGGCGCAACTGAAATGTCCTTTTGGACACTTATCATGGCCATGAATTCCGCAAGGACGACAGTCCAAATCTTTTACTTCTAAGACCTCAGAATTATCTGAAAGTGGACCAAAGCCAAAAGCGGGAACCGTTGAACAGAAAAAAGCAGTGACATTAGCATTTACAGAGGAAGCTAGATGCAATGGACCAGAATCGTTGACATAAGAGCGAGTAGAACGTTTCATTAATGCAGCTGATTGAAGAATGGAAATTTTCCCAGCCAAATTCACAACTAAAGGATGTTTTGCGATTTCCTTTATTTCTTCGCATAAGGTTACATCCTCAAGTCCTCCAACAAGATAAATGGGCGTATTCTCATCAATTCCACGAATGAGTTCTATCCATTTCGCAGCGGGAAGTTGCTTGGTGAACCAAACTGAGGCTGGAGCTATACAATAATATCTCTCCATGATATATCCATCTACTTTGAGCTGATCCTTTTCTGATGGGAACAGTTCTGGACGAACCAATTTTTCGGCGCCAAATTCTTTAATTAAAGAAAGGTTTCGCTCGACTTCATGCGTCCCATCTCCTATAACATGATTAAAGCGTTTACTGAATAAAATGGAGAATGGATTTTTCTTAAAACCATACTTCTTCTTTCCTTTTGAGAAAGCAGTCATTATTCCTGAACTTCCGTGACGATGTAAATTCACGACGAGATCATATTTTTCCTCTCGAAATTGTTTAGTCAAACGAATAATGGATTTCCACTTCCCACTGGTTTTATCAAAAATGATGGCAGAACGTAGATGTGGGTTATTCAGCAACAAACATTCATTGCCTTTCTTCACAACAATATCAATTGCAGATTCAGGAAACAATCGCTTCAATTCTGAAATTACAGGAGTGGCTAGAATTACATCCCCAAGAAAAGCTGTTTGAATTATTAAAATTCGTTTCACTGCGCAAAAGTACAGTTATTTCAGCAATGAAACGTGACCTCGTTTAACGATTTCTATGCCATTTGCATCTTTTACCGTTACCATGTACAAATACGTTCCCGTAGCTGCCATTTCATTCGAATAGTTTATCATCCCATCCCATCCCTCAGCGTAATAATTTGTCTGAAAAATAACTTGTCCCCAACGATTGAATACTGTAAAGTCATAAGCACTCGCGTCGAAATCAGAAATAATAGGCTTGAATACCTTATTGATCCCATCTGGCCAGAAGGCATTTGGAATGTAAATCAGTGGAGGTAACACAACACACTCAATATTTGAGCGACTAATTTCGGCAATGCCATGGATATTCAAGGCCTCAATAGCTTCCACATAATAGCAGAGATCACCAGTAGAAATGATATCGTTTACATCATCTTCATAAGACCACTGGATTGAAGAGAGGGTAGTAATTGGAGCACTGCCAGGAGCACCATCAATTATTCGATATACATTGTAAGCCTTTATGGATCCATTGAATTCGCTATAAGGACTCCAATTAATGTAGACCTTTTTGGCAACATCATCTAGTTGGACCTCTAGGAAAATAGTTTTTGCTTCATTTGA
>JBLHON010000193.1:0-6995 GCA_047621865.1 Crocinitomicaceae bacterium
CGTGCATGGCTGTCGTATCACTCCAAATGTTTTTACGTCAGTAGACGAGTTAGATCAATTTGTAGCAGCACTTGAAGAAATGGCAGGATCATAGTGCAGCTCTTGTTCTAACGTACTGAAAATCATACAGTCATTTAAATTCATTAAATTAGCTTTATAAAAATAAACCATGAGAATCACACTCCTACTATCATTTTTCACTTTCCTACTATTTTCTGAGCAGGCACTCTCCCAATTTTCAATTCAGAAAGTAGTTCTGGAGCAGGCTACTGGAGCCTGGAATGGTTTCAGTGCAGATGGAACAGTCTACGCTGACGACATTGAAACCCAATATCCCAATGCAATAGTTGTTAGCGTTCACAATGCCGACTCTATGGAGATACCTGATGGAGTAACTGTTCTTAGCGAATGGGTTAGTTTTTATCCAACTGGATTAATTTTAAGGGACGGCTTAGAATATAACAGAAGCTAATGGGATGGCCAAGTGGACGCGCGTCTTCAAGGTGCAAGTGTTGTTACAGTTTCTTTGGATAGTCTAGCTTATGATTTAGTTACTTGAGAATTATCCGTTACAGTTAAAGGAGAATTTACTGGCAATGAAAATGGTGATTTACGATTTAACTGCATGATCGTTGAAAAAGAAGTAACTGTTACTGGTACTGGTTATGATCAAACGAATTTTGACAATATGACGCCCGGTCATCCTTATGAAGGAGCTGGAAGTCCTATTGTTGGTTTTGTCCATAAGAATGTATTACGTAAATATCTTGGTGGGCCATGGTGGACTGCAGGTCAAATACCAGCCAGCGTGAGTTTCGGAACGGAAGCAAGTTATACTTAAACATATACGCTTCCAGCAAGTTTTGATGAATCCAAGATCTTCTTAGTTGGACTTGTCAGTAAGTTTGGTGCTGGTCTGCTAGAAAAAGAGATCTTAAATGCTGAAGAAGTAGATCTGCCATTAACTCTTGGTATCCATAACATCCATGCTAATTCAAACCAAATCAATGTCTATCCAAATCCGTTTTCAGGTAATGCCAAAATCGAGTTTACGATTGCTGAAAGTGGAAATATTCGAATGGAAGTGTACAATACTCTGGGACAACAGGTAAAAGGACTTGGTGACGGGTTCATGAATGAGGGTGTTCATACACTGAAATGGAACGGAACTGACGAGAAAAATGAGCTGATGTCAAATGGAATTTATTTGGTGAAGTTGATCACAGATAATGGTGAGTTTTTAACGGAAAGAGTGGTGCTAAATAGGTAGATTTGTTAAATTTTAATTCCTAAAAACCACTGTATGATCTTCAGATTTATCGCCTTTATACCTTTCTTTATAATTACTGCTTGTGCTCAAACATCGAGTCCAGTGCAAGTCAGTCCAGAATTAGACATTCGAGTTCCAAACACCAATCATTTTTTATTTATTTCAGATATCCATCTCAATACTTTTGGCCCTGGGCCATCTGCTTATGGAGAAGATACACAGATGGATTTATGGGCAATGGCAAAAGCGAAATTAATGTCTCAGACTCATGGTTTGCAGCGACCAGAATTCATCATTTACACAGGTGATTTGCCAGATCATACTCCCGATAATGGAGCTGATCACGACACAAATATTCGAACTGTACTCAATGAATTGCTCGATATTGCCGGAGACATTCCACTCTTTTATGCGCCTGGCAACAATGATCCACGAGGAGGTGATTATCACCCGTTTTTGGATGCCAGTTGCGAAACTCCATTAGACTTAGCTAGAGCGAACTCTGGATATCCTGCGCCAAATGCCGATACAATTTACACTTACGACAATGCTCTTGGATATTATTCTGCACGGCCGTTTAAAGGTTTGCGAATCATAGCCTTAAACTCTGTGATGTTCAGCTCTAGTCATGATTCCGTCTATCCTGATCACTGCATATCTGATACATTGAATCAAGATCAAGAAAGTAGTGATCAATTAAACTGGCTCAAGGGGGAACTAACTGACGCAAAAACGCAAAACGAGAAGGTATATCTCATCATGCATATTCCACCTGGTAGAGATGCTTATAGTGGTAAATCAATGTGGAAAGATGGTAGATGGACGGACTCTTTATTGACCTATGCAAATCAATACAGCAGTACGATTTCTGGACTGTTTTATGGACACACGCACATGGATGAAGTTCGAAGACTTTCTGTTCCAGGCGACACTTCTTTATTTTCAGTTGTAGCCATCAGTGCTCCTGGAATAAGCCCAAAATTTAAAAACAATCCTGGTTTTAAAAACGTGCATTATAATACTGCCTTTGAGCCTGTGAATTTCGAGACTTTCTATACTGAGGAAGTGAATGGTGTCTGGGGAGTAGCCGATACTAGTTGGGGCAATAAATCATATACATTTAAAGATATTTATGGTCCTGGAACCACTATTAAACAAGTGATTTCTGATTATCCAATAGCACTCCTCTATCAACACATGATCAATTTCTATATGGTGAAAAGCGCACATAGTTCTGGAAGCAGTCATATTCAGGAAGGGATAAGTGTTAAGTAATCAATCTAAATAATCGCCAAACAACTTCTTGGCTTTATCGATGTCTTGAAAGATGATTTTTTTCGTTTGTTCCCTTCTAGAAGGCTTACTTCAAAGCTACTAATTCAGCGTCAATTTCTTTAATTAAGGAGATCAACTGAGCTTTTGAGCTAACCTGTGGTTGGATGACAAGTGCTTTTTGTTGATTGTTCAAGGTTTTAATAAAGTAAAGAAATTCAACATCTGTTTTTAAGCTTTCGTAGTTCAATGGCTTCATTGATACCTTAGGAAGAGGTGTAGCGAACCAGTCAACATTCATAAACTCTTCAAAACGGGTGTTTAGTAAATCAGTAGAAGCCAGCATGATTATGTCATTATAGGAACCTTCAGTGGTTTTCAAAAAGTAATAATTGACTTCATATTGCTTAATTATTAGATTTCTTAAATCGTGAGACGAAACGAGGTCGACGCCAACGGAATTCAATGTTGCTATTGAGCTTGACTTATTGATGAAAAAAGTCATGACTGTTGCCCATCCAAAATGACTCTCTAAGGAATCGTGATAGGGTGCATCTCCCTGCAAATGATCGAGGAGAACCTGCAAGGAATGATTGCTTTGCTGATGGATCTGTGAGTTCTGTTCAAGAATTACCAGATCAGATTTTAACTCTTTATTTAGATTTACTAAGATCGAAATCTCGTCTTTACGTGTTTGAATAGTTGCCCGCCAATCATCTATCTGCAAGGCAACGAGGATTCCCGCCAATAGCATGACAAAATCGATGAGAATTGGCTGGATGAACTTGATGAATTTCTTTTTCCGCATGGCAATTAGGATTTAACCAAAGATATAAATGAATTTTAGTTGAAGCAAAAGAGTGCGAAATATGATCGTTTCCAAGAAGTTAGATTCTTAGTTAACTGATATCATACAAGCTCTCTTCGAGGCAATATTGATAGAAGAGAGAGTATCGATTTCATGAAATTTTATTCTTCAACTGAAAAGTATTGATAAAAATAACGCACCGAGCAAACCTACATTAAGCTATCTTTAATGCCTATGAATTCGACAACCTTCTTCTTGATTTTGGGCTCAACAATTGGTTTATTGCTAGGGATATGGCACTTACGAGAGAGTAGGCAGACCTTTAAGCGAAAACCTGGACGCCCTTTTCCACATCAATGGCGAGACATATTAGTTGAACGAATTGAATTTTACAATCGACTGAATCCTGCTAAGAAGATAGAATTTGAAACTAAAGTTCACATTTTTTTATTGAACGTGAATATCGTTGGAGTTGACACAGAGGTGACTCATCAAGATAGAATTTTGGTGGCCGCTGGAGCCGTGATCCCCATTTTTGGGTTCGCACATTGGCACTACGTTAACCTACAGGAGGTTCAAATATATCCAGATAAATTTCTGATTCCCAAAACAGATAAACATGCAACTGGACTTGTGGGATGGGGTGCCATGGAAGGCAAAATGATGCTTTCGAGAAAGGCGTTGGAATTTGGTTTTTACGATCAAAGTGACAATAAAAATGTTGCAATCCATGAGTTTATCCACATTCTTGATAAGCAAGATGGTCAAATGGATGGCGTCTTGGATCAAGTTATGAATGAAGTTGATATTCAACCTTGGCTGCAAATGATCAATCAAAAGATGAACCAGATTGGTGTTAAACAATCATCTATTCGGAATTATGGAGCGTCAAATAAAGCTGAGTTTCTTGCCGTAGTAAGTGAATTCTTTTTTGAGAATCCAGAAAAAATGAAGTCTGAACACCCAGGATTGTACATGGCCCTTGATAGTTTTTTCAATAAAAAAGAAAAGTCTAGCAAAAAGAGATGGGGAAATGATTATGATAAGGGATAAAGATTCTGTGTAAATCATTCATTATCGAATTGAATTGTAATTGCACTCCACTGAATTCTATCAATCTGAATTGTCACTAGTTGAGGATATCAATGGGAATAGTTCCAATTGAATTTTCGTCACTATTTCATATGCTTTCGTCACAAAACGTCCTTTATAAGAGGGGAGATCATTTTCAAATCAGTACAATTGGCATAAGTATTTATAGTTTAAAAATGTATTGACTATGAAAATGAAATTAATTGTTGCAAATGCGCTTAGAAAGATTTGTTTTGGAAGCATCATCTTCTAAAGATATCATTATTGGATTTAATTGAAATGCTCAAAATACTTGTAAGGAATAGATTATTTATTAAATTCAAACAAACTAACAAACTAACAAGATGGCCTTAAACGAAAAAACCGATTACGTATGCTACGATAGTGGTATGATGATGAACTCCAAACAACCAATGAAGAATGTTGATGTTTGTTTAGTGAGCACCAAAGATTATGTCTTTTATGTCCCGAAAAAATCAGTTGGAATGTTTGTCGTATTGAACACAATTACGACACATCAATTTTTCGAAGGGGTGTCCATAGAAGAAGGAGTAAGAAAAATAATTGACGATTCTGAATCAGTAGAAGGCCTTGAAAAATCTATGATTGCATTGCTCGAGGACGATGAAAAATATGTACATAAAATTGCAGATAAATCTTCCTTCAAATTCAAAGGGTTTCTTGGGAAACACACTGTTAGAATGAGTTCTGGAGGCACAAATTGGTCATCAGTAATGGCGAATGGAAAAGGGTTGAGTGCTGAATTCAGAGCTTTTCACGGACAATAGTTTACCTAGATGATCTTCTGGGGAACTAACTATGACAGGATCGGTGGGTACGACGACGTGCCCGCTGAGGAATGTGCAATATGTTCGAAAAGTAATCAGTCTATTTATCTTGTCGATCAAGGGTATTTCAACCTGTATGGGATGCCTCTATTCCCAACGAAAAAAAACTATTACAAAACGTGCCCTGATTGTGGCGCGAGATTAAAAGTCAAGAAATCAGATCCGATTTTATGGACCTTGAAAGAAGTTGTTCCTGGTCGATTTAAATTCAAGTATGTCTGGGGCTGGCTTATAATTGCTCCTATCGTAGTGTCAATAGCACTGCTGCTAGTTTCTTTGAGTAAACAGTAGGTAATGCTGCTGGGTTATTTCCGAATAGATTTAGGGAAATGTTCGGCTAAAGTGGGGGAGGCCATGATCGTGGTAATCTTTAAAAGCATCCAACTTATATGACTAGCTTTGCCGTCAACCGTTCAAACGAGCAACAACCTTGGTAAAAGAGACAAACGACATCAATCAACGAATCAACGAAGCAGTTGACGCATATTTTGAATTAAATGCTGATACAACATGGTTTGCAGCTAAAAAGATCATGCCTGATCTGGTAAAGAATGGCATTTTTTCCAAAGACGTCAAGAATGGAATGCCTCTTAGGCAAGTATTAAGAGCATTGGATGCAGACAATCAATTGGAAAGCATTCCTCGCGTTCATGCAGATCGAAATGGCAATGACGTGTATTGGTACTTTGTTCGAGAAGGATCTGAGTACGTTTCAGATAGAAAACCTGATGCGCCTAATGCAAAACAAAGAAGAGCAATCGAGCGTGAGAATAGTGATGAAGTCTATTTAATAGGGCTAATCGATGAACTTCTGAATAAAGAGGGATCGCGTAAACATACCTTCAGCTACTTATTAGGTGATCTGCATCAAGATGGAGAAACACGTACAGAACTCCCGATTGATCTGTATTATCGGGAATTGAAGCTGGCGTTGGAATTTATTGAACATCCAGCATCAGAAAAAGAGATGATTGCTGCCAAGCAAGAAAAACTAACAGTGAGTGGTGTACCACGGGCTGAACAGCGAATCATATATTTCGAGAGAAAGAAATCAATACTCGAAAAGAAAGAGATTGACTTTATTGAAATCCCTATTGCAGCATTTGATGTGAATGAATCATTTAAGTTGAAACGTGTTCAGGAAAGTGATCTGCGCGTGCTCGGTAATTTGCTTTCTGATTTTATCAACTGAGAGTAAAAGCTCGTTTTCTTAATTCATCTTCGGCTATCTAGTTGGCTTGTTTTGTGTTCATTACAATTAATTATGTACTTTAATGGCAAATTATAAGGACCTATGAAAAAATCTATGAAATTATTTGCCCTTGCCAGCTTCTTATTACTCTCAGGACTTGCATTTACAAGTATGACGAGCAATGACTCTGAAGGTGGACGAATTAAAGTGTATATCGTGAACAACTGTAGCTCTGATGTGAAGTACAAAGTAGCGTCTCCGGGAAGTTCAACTCACTATACTGCTGGTGATGGAACTAAGAATCCAAAAACCTTTATGGAGGGGACGAAAATTTACAATTCAGATGGAGAAATGGTACATGAAGTAACTTCTTCTTCAGAAGGAGATGAAGTTGTTGTATGTGACTAATCTTTTCAATTTCAATATTTTAAAAAGCCTCTGAAAATTTTCAGGGGCTTTTTTTTGTGAATTTGGGCCGTCTTTGCCATTTGGTTTAGACTCATTAATGAATGA
>JBLHON010000194.1:0-6988 GCA_047621865.1 Crocinitomicaceae bacterium
AATTATTTCAGGGGGATTTCACATTTCAAGGAACACAGAATGAAATTGGTTACCTCGTTTGATTTACAAGAAATCAAGGATACCTTGCAGTTCATTCAAGAAAACTCTGAATCGTTTACCTTCGCGATTTAAGACTTCTTTTGCTTCTCCATTTGTTCAAAAGTCCACTCAATCGCGGCTTCCAAAGAGTAGAAGAATTTTGTAGGCTTCACAGGTTTATTGAAACGCATGTAGAAATCGGCAATAATCTTTTGTGAGAGACTTCCAATCACAATCGCATCTGAATAAGTGTTGAAATTTTGATCTGCGTCTGCAGCCCATTCACGAACTTCTGGCTCAATATCTGAGAAAGATGAAAACTCGAAAATATTGTAATAGCGCCCGCCACCAGCAGATTTGATGAATTCGTATCCCTTCTCGACAAATTCCATGTTTATTTTCTTGTATCGAGGAACTGAGAGATGATAAATTCGGTTGTCATAGATACGTGCAGTTGCGCCGTCAATGATTCGCTCTGATTGCACGGTAGATTTGAACAATTCTATATACTCTTTTTCAAGGGTCACTTATGAAAATGGTTATCTTTATCACGCTAAATGTAATTAATTATGCGTCGATATCAAAGTTATGTTCTTGGTCAATGGGCTGATGGTGAAGGAGTAGAAACTCCTTTGTACAATGCTATAACAGGTGATCAATTCGGAGAGGCTTCCAGTGCGGGACTCGATTATGCCGAAATATTGGAGTATGGGAGAAGAATTGGCGGGCGACAATTGCGCAAGATGACGTTCCAAGAACGTGGGAGAATGATCAAAGCTTTGGCACTCCACTTGTTAACGAAAAAAGCAGAATATTATGCTGTTAGCACATTAACAGGAGCAACAAAAGTTGATTCTTGGATTGATATTGAAGGAGGAATTGGGAATTTATTCGCCAATGCATCTTTACGTCGTCAATTTCCAGATTTACCATATTATGTAGATGGCACAGCTGTTCCACTCTCCAAGGAGGGATCATTTATTGGACATCATATCATGGTTCCAAAACAAGGCATTGCCATTCATATTAACGCGTTCAACTTTCCAATTTGGGGAATGCTTGAGAAGATTGCAGTGAACTTGATGGCAGGGGTGCCTTGTATTGTGAAACCTTCGGAATACACATGCTTTCTGACCGAAGTGATGGTGAAAGATATAATCGCTTCGAAAATTTTACCCGAAGGAGCGTTACAACTTGTATGTGGTTTGGGTAGAGGAATAATCGATCATGTTACGTCTGAAGATGTTGTCACCTTCACAGGATCGGCATATACAGGAAAACTCCTTAAAGGACTTCCAATAATTCTGGAAGAAAGCGTTCCATTTAACTTAGAAGCTGATTCACTGAACGCTACCATATTGGGTAAACACGCGACTCCTGGAACGGAAGAATTTGATCTTTTCATTAAGGAAACCACCAAAGAGATTACTGTCAAAGCGGGACAGAAATGTACTGCAATTCGAAGAATACTTGTTCCAGAGAATCTGGTGGAAGAAGTTCAAAAGGGCATTTCAAAACGATTGGCATCAACAACCATAGGAGATCCAAGTCAGGAAGGTGTTCGCATGGGAGCCTTGGCAAGTCGCACGCAAGTAGATCGCGTTCGGGAAAGTGTTGAGCTTTTATCGAAATCACAAGAAGTGATTTATGGCGACATGGATAATTTTGACATCGTTGGAGGAAACAAAGAAAAGGGTGCATTTTTCTCGCCGATCTTGTTCTACAATGATGATCCTTATACAAAGACAGACGTGCATAACGTGGAAGCTTTTGGACCTGTCTCAACGATAATGCCTTATAAAACCATGGACGACGCGATTGAATTGTCGCGCATGGGTAAAGGGTCACTTGTTTCATCAATTGTTACACCAAATGATGAAGAGGCACGAGAATATGTTATTGGAGCTGCAAGTATGCACGGGCGAATTCTGGTATTGAATAAAGAGTGTGCAAAGGAAAGCACAGGACATGGTTCTCCAATGCCACTGTTAACACATGGTGGTCCCGGTAGAGCTGGTGGAGGAGAAGAAATGGGCGGAAAACGCGGCGTGATGCATTACATGCAACGTACATCTATTCAAGGTCATCCAACGACAATTACAGCGATCACAGAGCAATTTCAAGTGGGAGCAGTTCAACCTGAGGCAGTACCACATGTATTCAGACAACATTTTGAAGAACTCAGAGTTGGGGATACAGTTTTCACGCATAAACATACGATCACTGAGGCTGACATTGTAAATTTCGCAAACGTTTCAGGGGATAATTTTTATGCCCACATGGACGCGACTTCACTCGATGGAACTATTTTCGAACAACGGGTAGCCCATGGTTATTTCCTACTGTCTAAGGCAGCTGGATTATTCGTTGATCCAAAGAAAGGTCCAGTTTTGTTGAATTATGGGGTTGAAGAAGCTCGATTCACGAAGCCTGTTTATCCAGGAGCTACAGTTGGTGTTCGTTTTACTGTGAAAGAAAAAATTGATCAAGAAAAACGCGAAGATGAACCAGCAAAAGGCATTGTTAAGTTTCTCGTAGACATGTATGATGAAACGGGTGAAACAGTCGCAATTGCAACGATTCTTACCCAAGTGAAGAAGTTGGATCAATCCGAATAGTGCACTGAATTCAATAAAAATTCTGAATTCAACCACACCATTTTAATTTCGATTCGTCAACCTAAAAAGAACCATACTCCCTTCTGGTGCAAAGAAATACGCATAAATTGATTTTTATGCCTAAATTTAGGAAGATGAAACTGCTTAACTATATTGCCTGTATTACATTTTTTGGGCTCGCTACTTCTGGGATTGCCCAGTTGAATAACGTTGGAATTAACACGAACACACCAGATCCGTCTGCAGTACTCCATTTAGAGTCTGATAGTCAGGGATTGCTCGTTCCTACATTGACAACCGCTCAGCGAGATGCTATTGCAGCCCCGGCTACTGGATTGATTATCTACAATACCACGGATAATCAAGAGGAAATCTACAATGGCACGTGCTGGATCCCAAGTTATTTGAAAACATGTGATGATTGCATGGTTGATATTGCATTCGCCCAGCCAACATATCCAATCAATCGAACTACAACAATGGCAGTTGTCATTCCTGTAACGATCACCCAGTCTACACCAATTGGTTCTGCATTGCCTGTTGAGATTTCAATGGTGCATACGTTTACAGAGGAAACAGACATTACATTAGATCTTTACGCACTTCCAGGATCTGGGATTGTGAATATTACTATTAACACCAATGTATTTGAGCGAGGAGGTGACCACTACGTTACGATCTTTGTGAATTGTGGAGAATCTGTTGTAGCCAAAACGGTTATGATTTCTGTGAACCCATGTGATCTAATCTCTATCAGTAGTGATCAGGTAAATTACGATCTTTCAACATACGCCTCAGGTAACAATTGTGTGGTCGTTACCATTGATCAAAACGTTTCCATTCGTTCTGCAGATCCATTGATTCCAGCATTTACGACTGGTGCAATAAATCCAGCATGCAACTTGGGAATTTTACATAATGGATTAACCTATGGTTTAGGTGGAGATGGTCCTTTATTGATGGGTGTTGATGGCGAAGATGGAGGAGACGCAATGTTTCTCACATGCAATGCTGAAGTCAGAAATAACGGAATGATTTATGGCGGCGGTGGAGCTGGTTTAACTGTAGGTGCATTCGTGCCAGTTAATCTTGGTCCTTTCCAAATCTGTTTTGCTGTTGGAGCAGGAGGAGGTGGAGGAATGCCTGATGGATTTGGTGGTGGAGATGTAATGGGAACTTGTACGCTTGTCATTGGACCGTGGTTTGATGGAAACAATGCCGAAACAGATTATGATGATGACGAAGGAGAAGCTGTCAATAAAACAGTCAGTACGAACTTCTCACAAGGCCCCATTCAAGGAGCGATTGTAATTACAGCTCGTGGTGGAGGGGGAGGTGATTTTGGAGAAGATGGAACAGGTTCAGCACAACCCGTTGATTTCTCTGGAACTTACCTAGATATCTGTATCAATATTCCATTCATTGGTAACATCTGTATTCCTGTTCCTGGATTGTCAGCTGCTTTGAATGCAATCTCGAACATGATCAACAATGCATTTAACACCTCAGTTCCAGGAGTTGCTGGATATGCAATTAGACGGACAGGAACAGTCACAATTCCTGATGACGATTATCAATCGTATTCAATCCGTGGACAAGTTGGACTTTAGACTTTAAAATTATGCGAATAGGACTACTTATTGGAATGTTAATTGTCACGACTTGCACGTTTGCATTCGAGGGGATTATACATTGTACAAAAACAGAAAATGGAGTAACAACTTCGTTTGACTTCTATGTAAAAGGAAATCAAATTGCCATTATTGGAGAAGATGCTGGATCGAAGTATAGCATTTTGTTAGATCGCTCAGCAGGTGAATTACGTCTCTGCATGGATTCACCGGCGTTTGATAAAAAAGGGTATTTCCTTTACACAGAAGGTTCGATTGAAAAAAATTCTTCACTGACTGTCTTGAAACAAATTAAAACAGACGCACTTGAAATTGATGGTGTGAAATGTGATGGCTATACAGTCGTAACAGATAATGGAACGGCTATGGCTTATTTTGGAACAGAGCAAGTCGATCTCACCGGATTTTCAGCCTACTTTAATGATCCAGTCTATGAACTAATTGACGGACTAAACTCAAAAAATCTTCCGAAGAAATTGGTAGTGAGTAAGAGCACTGGTTCTTACACGATCGACTTAAGTGCTGAAGCACAAACGTTGGATGCATCAATCTTCAAAGTACCTGCAGGTTATGAGAAATTCGAAGTTACGGCAGAAGGTATAAAGTAATTAGATGATGCGTCTCGCTCTCTGCATATCTCTTTTATCTTGCTCGACATTGTTCGGTCAAGCTCCCGTTTTCTTTAATCAGGCAAATGTATTTGTTGCAGTCAATGCAGAAGTTCATGTCTTTGGTGATATGATTACAGATGGTGTTACTTCAGTTCTTGAAAACGAGGGATTTATTCAGACCTATAATGACGGGAATCCAGGAAATTTTGAACTTCAGAATGAATCCACAGTCATCTCCACAGGGAATTTTAAAATTGAAAATGATTGGGAGAATAATGGATCTCTGCAAATTCAAACGGGACTTGTAGAAATGTATGGCGACAATCAATGGTTTTTAGGAGATAGTATTTCTCGTTTCTGGGATTTAACGTTGACAGGAACAGATCGAAAAGAACAAGCGCAGAAGATTCGCGTTCAAAGCATTCTAGATATAACAGGACGCGAATTGGCAGTGCATGATCAAACTGTATTTATTGACGACGCCAATGCAAATGCGATTGTCTTTGATAACACTTTTAATGCTGAAGGAATTATCAGTACAGACGAAGATGGATTGATAAAGAAATACCTCAATCAAAATGAAATCAACCTCGTGCCAACAGGTTCTAGTCAAGGTTCATTTCGACATCGTCCAATTAAGGCTTTATTGACCAGTGGTGATCTTGCTGACACTGCAATTATAACATTTCATCACCATTCTCCAGATCTAATTAATGCATTTGAAGTTGATATGGATACTTCACTCTGTAGGATTCAAAATGAATATTTCTACACGTTTACAGCAGCTAATCCATCAAATACATATCAATTAGATTTTGCACATTATCCACCAACTGATGGGCTGTATCCTGATGTTGCCCAATGGGATAATCCAACCTGGAGAGTGCTCTATGATGATGGCGATTATATGGATGTGAATTATGATTACGCCAGTGCTAACAATGAATTGGATTTTATTAATGAGCATTACACGCTTGCTTACCGGACGCCACCAGAGCCTTTTATTCTTTACGACAGCACAGAATGTTACAATGAGGCTGTTTATCAAGTTGAAGTTCCACTAGGTCAGCCTTGGTATGAGTGGAGTGTTTACAATAGTGATACTACAGCATTCATCGCAGATGGGCAGGGCACTGATTTAATTAATGTTGATTGGGCAGAGAATATTGGAGGATGGGTGTTTACGAACTATGTTGACGCAGAAGGATGTACTTCACATACTGACTCAATGCTAATTTATGATGTGAGTATTGATGCTGATTTTTATTTCACGAATAATTATTCTTCTGGAATGAGTACAGAATTCACCTTTATTAATCAGTCTTCATTGAATGTTGATGAGGTGGAATGGTTTATTCAAAATGGATCTGAATGGCTCACGAATCCAAGCATGACCATGCCGTATAACTACACGTTTAACACGGATGGTGAAGAGACGTCTTATGAGGTTGTTTTGATCGCCTACGATTATGATTATGGATGTATTGACACTGCAATTAAAGTGATAATTGTTCCGACCATTTTTGTCTTCTATGCACCCAACACCCTTACTCCAAATAGTGATGGGACGAATGACTTTTTCTTTGGAACAGCTACGGATATTACATGGGCTGAACTCGAAATTTACAATCGTTGGGGTGAGATGATCTTTAATGAAGAAGGAGCAGCTATAGAGGAGCTTATCTGGAATGGAACTTATATGGGACAAATTGTTCCCGATGGAACTTATACCTACAAGTTCACAATTTGGCCCGTGAATGACAATACTGGCGCTCGATCAGCATTTGAATACCCTGGACATATCAATGTGTTAAGGTAGCAAAAATACTGTTGATTAGAACTATACCAAGATTCAGGAAACTTAAGCTTTCAGCCAACTCTGTTTCTCTTCTCTCAATTTTCTTCTTGTGAAATACGTCGTAGAAACTCTCGTCTTGGTTACAAGCATGCGTAACTAGTTGATTATCAATGAAGATTGACAGGATTTCAAATGTTGCGAGATTTAAAATACACATTAAATCGATTTAATAGTAATGAATTGCCTAAATTGAGCAATATCGCTTTGTCTAAAGCTCATTACCAAACGCTT
>JBLHON010000195.1:0-6950 GCA_047621865.1 Crocinitomicaceae bacterium
ATGTCGAAATTCATTTGCTGATTACGTTGTCTTTCCTGCACTCGGCTATCAACAGAACCCCAATTGATTCCTGAATAACTTCCAGACATATTGACATTTGCGAAATCGGCAAACTGAATTAGCATTTGAGCAATGGCAGCTGATCCTCCTTCACTCACAAAATCAGTTAATCGAAGTTCATTCACCCAAATGTGAGCGCATTTAGCCTGACCATCATCTGACCAAGGATTGGGACTTGTGACATGTGGATTTCGAACTCCAATCATAATGGTCTTAATCCCTTGAAGATTTGGATTTCCTTTTACCTTAATCAGGCGCTGTGGATTCGCTGGATCAACAATACTGTATTCTACTATATAAGATACGGCAGAACTTCCCGATTCAATTGTCTTGTTTCGATCTTTCTTTAATTTCAATAAGTCATCAAAAACAATTTCAATGTCATTGTCTACAGGCCAAATATCCGTGTCTACTGTAGAACCCCATGCTGTTGTTTTCAGTGGAAGCTCATATTCGTAATAGTTATCTGTAAAATCTGTTCCAAGTCGAACAAATAACGTAACGTCATCATCATTCAGTGGTTTGGTAACGTCAACCTCCTCAGCATGAACGAACATTTTCAATTTCTTATAGGTACGTACATCGAACAACACATTTTTGTATGCCGCTCGAGCGTCACCATCTTGTAAATCACACACATCAAGCGTTAACGATTGTTCGTTTAACTGACGTTGGTACGTTTGAGATGGATCTACCTCACGAACAATTCCTGGTGGAATTTCGTACTTAACTGGAGTTCGTTGATCGTTCTCCTCCACGTTCACGGCTCCAATATTGAATATCGTTAAATTTGGATCCACAGTAACCCCTTCTCCAGGCTGCGTAAGATCATAAAGATAGCGTCGCCATTCTCCACGAATAAACTCTAAACGCGCAAAACGCAAGACCACTTCCTCATCAAATTCCTTAAGGAACATTCGCATGAAACGAATAGTCCGGAAATCCTGAATTCCGTTCACTTTCTTTTCGTAATCAAGTACCGGTATTTTGAACTGGTACCAAAGCTCTGTTTTATTACCATTCTGGAAAGGCTGAACGTTTGTAATAAAGTTCCTTCCAACTTGCATATCCCCAGGCCGAAGGCTCACTTTGTACTGGAAATAACTTTCCGTTTCATCCAGTGTATTGTTATTATTGAATTCCTCCATATCTGGAAGATTCGAAGCTTGAGTTGGATAGCCTTCTGCGTTTATCACGTTAGACATTTCAATTGTTGGTGAATTGCCCTCCAAGCCATTAAATTTCTTGTACCTGTCCAAAATATGCGTTTTGTCCGCATCGTAAACGTCATCTCGATAATACTTGTAATCATCACTTGAAGGATCCGCGATCATTCTCGCTTTAGCTGCCGCTGACATAACAGAACCCTGCACCCAAGCAACATAGTTACTATAATAAGCAGCTTCATCAGCATTGTTCCATCCATCCAATCCAACATCCTGATTTGCACGTGCTACGGGATCATTATCGAATGCATTAACCGTTTGTTGCAAAGTTGAAACTCTTGCCCAATTTGTTGTATCCAATGGATCATCTATGGTTGCACCAAATGGCGGCAATCCATTCTCAAAACTTCTTCGTGAATCAGGCAGTACATCTTCGGAAATATTTCCAAGATTGAAATACAAATCTCCACCACTATGGATAGAACCTGGATCAGCATTTTCAGCATCTGGATTAAAAGGATCCAGAATCCAGAATTGGATGTATTCTATATTCGTCTGTTCGAAATCATTCGTAGTCAATGCTCGCATGATTCCACCCCATCGATTTTCAGGGTCAATGAATAGACCATCTGTATCAACAGTGTTTGTTGTGTCGTAATTATATACGCCACGTTCTTTCGGGTAATATGCAAGATCCAAAACAGATAAGTTAGGAATTGATCCATATGCCTGCTGAAGATTCGGGAAAATATCAATTTGATTCACAAGACGCACACGACTATCAGATAACATAGTTGGGTCATCCTTGATGTGCTGAGGCGTGAGGTTATTACTTTGGAAGAACAATGGATCGACCACATACCAAGCAGCTTTTGCTCGTTTAAATCCTGCTGAAAGATCTAGGTTGGCTGCTTCAGGGAAAAGATCAGGTTGACCTTTTGGCACAGATGCTAAGTGCCATGCAGAAACAGAACGTAAATCAATTGCACTTTGAGCACCTTCAAAATCATCGATATACGAAGTCCCATCTTTATTAATCGCTTTAGGAACTCCTGGAATTAAGTGCGCAAATTCACCTGTGAAGGAGATTGTAGATTTTTCCTTTGTTGAGATAATAGGAAGAAAATCGACCAATTTCGTCAAGAATGGAAGGTCCATTTTATAGGCAACATCAAATCCAATGACGTTGTTTTTATATGGCTCGCTTCCAATATCCACCTTCTGTGTAACGGGACGTTCCATCATCCTCATCCACGTCGCTCCCACATTAAATTTATCACTAAATCGATGGCTAACCCTGGTCCCCATCAGGGATTTGGCTTGGAATCCAAAGACGGAATTACTCTCAATTGAGATCTTAATTGGCGTGTTTGCGTTCAAATAAGATTCATTCAAAATCTTCACTCGTCCTAGATTGTAATCAACTGTGAAATCCTGTCCTTCTACCAATTTAATTCCACCAGCAGTAATTGTTACTGCTCCTTCCGGAACATTTAATGTGTTTAATGGAATATCTGAACTAATTGACGATTGGTATTCACCTTTAAAGCTGAATCTGTTTTTCGCAGGAATCTGTTGAGCTGCCGTTTTAGTAGAATCATAAAGCTCTGTAAATGCAACTCGATCAATCGCAACTTGTGAAATTGGAATTGGAGAAGCCTGTAATGCATTCGCCAACGTTTTTCCAAATGGCTGTACGGTCGAGAAATAGATCCGCCCATTTCGAGTGTTAATAGTTCCAGCCGATTCTGCACGATTTCCATTAAATACAATTGGCACAAAATCAAATACCCCATCCGAAAACGGCTGTGCATTCTGATTCAGCTTATCCATTTCCAGCAAGGTGACCAGCTGTATGTCATCCACTCCTGACATTGGGAAAAATGGAATCACAACAGAGGTATTAGGATTATTGTAAAGTAGATCTATTTTAAATCCTTGTTGATCGACTTGATACGCTCCAATTGAGTAAACGTTTTTCATCATCAAGTCCCAAATCGCGTTTTTTGGATTTGTAATTGTTGGTTTCAACAATTTAACGATCAATGCTTCTTGCCCATCAATTCCATCTGTAGAAAACTCACCAACTTGATACGTTTCACCTCGATGCGTATACTCGTAAGAAACTGCGAGTACTTCATCATTGTTCAATGGCATGTTCAATGAAACAAAACCGAGCATAGCATTGTAGCTAAATTCACTTTCGCTCAATTTCCGTGCATTCTCCACCTTCTCATAATGAACGGCTTGTTGGAATGGACCAGGCGTCGAAAATTGAGATGTCAATGCAGCTACAGCGTTATTAAATCCTCGTATTGAAGGTTCAGTAACGGCGGCCCATTCATAAAGAGCATTGGCGTCGTTATCTGGTAATTCACTTGAAGAATATCCGCCTGGATCTCCCTGACAGTTTTCAGAACGCGCCTCACCTAAATCTGAGAATGCAATAATGTTTCGTATGTTTTCCGTTTCATTTGTTCTATTCATCACCCATACTTCGATCCGTGTTAAGTTGATCGTTGTATTTGGAATCGGGAGGGTTGACATACCTTCGTCGTAGTGATTTTCGTGATACATGTTCACGAAATAGTGACGATTCGACTCGTAATTATCTGCATCCAATTCAAACTCTTGAACTTGAGATTTTCCAGTAATATCAATCTCTTGTTTACGTCCTTTTGATGACGCTGCAATCAGATCAACTGTTGTTCTACCAAATTTCAATTGCGTTTTTGCACCAAACAGCACCTGAGATCCCTGAATAAGAGATGTTGGTAGCTCCATCGCCACGTTTCCGAGTGCAATTTGCTGAATAATTTGATCTTCCTTACCAGTGTATTCAAGGGTTGAAATATTGTCAAAATCGAAAGCAGCTTGTGTGTTATAGCTTGTTCCAATTTTCAATTTTGTTCCAATTTGACCGACTAGATTCAGGTTGATCTGTTGTTGGAAATCAAAACGAGTGATTTTTCGTTGTTTAACGGGTAAAATTGGATTGTCGTAACGCGAGGAATTCACCCCAAGCGAAATTTCAACGCTTCCAGCAGGGCGAATTGTAATTTGATCTGATCCAAAGAAGTTTTCAAAGACTTTACTTCCAATCTTAATTGGGAGTTCAAAGGGTTGACTTTCCTCTGTTTGCTCATCAATCTTCTCTTTCCAATTATCGGCAAGTGCCTTTTTTCGTTCGTATTCAAGATATTCTTCCAAGGTCATCATGGAAGGGTTTCTAAAGTCGAGTTCTGAAGTCCCGATTGTCTCGGTAAAAATATATGTTCCAGTCAACGGATCGTAAACGATCGTTTGCTCGAGTGAGCTAGGATCTCCAAGGTCGAAACTTTGTTGTGATGATTGCGTTGGATCATAGTTATTCTCAATAGGAAACACCAAATTAGTGTCCGGCTGAGCCCATGACTGGATTCCGATCAAGCAAAATAATAGTCCGATTACCGTCTTCTTCATATGTAGTAAACTGGTCGTTCTCAAGGTGATATTAGTTATAGGATCTTTAATGCTCCTTTTATCATTTGTTCCACAGATTCATCACCCGTGGAAATTTTATCTATTGCTTTTTCCGCAGATTTCTTTTCAAACCCTAAGGAAATCAATGCTGTTAACGCATCAAATCGATTAGTATTGTTCGCATTGAACATATTTTCGGACGAAAACGCGATTTTTAACATTTTATCCTTCAAATCAACGATTACTCGCTGTGCAGTTTTGGCGCCAATACCTTTTATACTCTGAATTGTTCTAACATCATCATTCTGAATTGCACTGGCAATTTCTTCAGGAACCATGGATGAAAGCATAATCATTGCTGTATTTGGTCCAATCCCAGATACAGACACTAAATGAACGAACATTTCACGCTCTAATGTATTCGCGAATCCATAAAGTAGCTGAGCATCCTCTCGAACAACAAGTTTTGTATAGACTTTCACCTGCTCTTCATTCCCAAGAGCACTGAACGTATTCAATGAAATTTTCACGTCGTATCCAACACCTCCACAGTCAATTACGAGTGCCGTAGGATTCTTTTCAAGGAGCTTGCCGTTCAGTTGTGCGATCATACTATTTGTTTTGTGCGTCTACCACGGCCACCTTCACCATGTTGATTATTTCTCGAACTGTCGATCCCAACTGTAGTACGTGAATTGATTTTCGCAATCCAACCAATACTGGTCCTATTGCATCACCTTCTGTCATTTCCTGAAGCAATTTGTAGGCAATATTACCAGAGCTCAGGTTCGGGAATATTAATGTGTTCACCTTCTTGTTTGCGAGCTGAGAGAACGAAAATTTCTCATTCATCAGCTCACTATTCATGGCGAAATTTGCTTGCAACTCGCCGTCAACAATCAGACTAGGCTCACTCTCATGCAGCATTTTTACTGCCCGGGCCATTTTTTGAGAATCTTCTCCTGGCGATGAGCCAAAGTTAGAGTAACTCAAGAGTGCGATTCTTGGTGTGACTTTGAATTTTCGAATTGTCTTAGCAACGTTTGAAGTTATCTCTGCAATATCTTCTGCCGTTGGATTCAAGTTTAGTGTTGTATCTGCAAGGAATAATGGACCTCTTTTCGTGTCAAGGATATACATTCCAGCTAATTTCGTAATGCCCTTTTGAAGGCCAACAATCTGAATAGCTGGGCGGACGACATCGCGATAATTCCTGGTAATTCCCGAAATCATTGCATCTACATCACCAGTTTCAACCATCATGGCAGCAAAGTGGTTTCGCTCGCGCATGATTTGAATTGCCTCGTATTCTGTAAAGCCTTTTCGTTTTCGTTTTTCAAAGAATTGCAAACCATATTCCTTTCTTCTCGCCTTTTCTTCGACAGATTTTGGATCTATGATCTCGACATCTTGAAATTCAAGGCTGTATTCTTCGATTAGCTCAAGAATAACTTCTTTATTTCCGAGTAGAACTGGAAAGCATACACCTTCTTCAGTGGCAGTTTGGGCCGCCTTCAATATTTTGATGTTATCCGCTTCCGCAAACACTACCCTTTTTGGTGATTGTTGTGCTTTTTCGGTAATATTTCGAATCAATTTGTTGTCAAGCCCAAGACGGTTTTTCAATTCCATTTCGTATGCCTCCCAATCCTTAATTGGATTTTTCGCGACGCCAGATTCCATTGCCGCTCTTGCTACTGCTGGAGCAACACAATAAATGAGTCGTGGATCTAATGGTTTAGGAATGATTTGATCACGGCCAAACGTTATATTCTTCTCGCCATATGCTTCGATTACTTCCTCAGGAATACTTTCCTTGGCAAGGGATGCAATCGCTTTCACGGCAGCGAGTTTCATTTCTTCGTTAATCGTAGTTGCACGAACATCCAAAGCACCACGGAAAATGAATGGAAAGCCAAGTACGTTATTCACCTGATTTGGATGATCAGAGCGTCCTGTTGCCATTATAATATCCTTTCTAACGCTCGTTGCGTCTTTGTAGGAAATCTCTGGTTCTGGATTTGCCAATGCGAAAACAATGGGATCCTTCGCCATCACTTTGATCATTTCCTTTTGGACCAACCCTCCACGAGAAAGTCCGAGAAAGACATCTGCCTTCTTGAAAGCTTCTGCGAAGACAACATCCTTCTTATGAACTGCGAAAAATGCTTTGTACTTATCCAAGTCCTGACGTCCCGCATGGATTAATCCTTTGGAATCGAACATGAAAATGTTCTCTAATTTCGCTCCAAGTCTATGGTA
>JBLHON010000196.1:0-6923 GCA_047621865.1 Crocinitomicaceae bacterium
GTGACGTAAACAGTATCAATACCACAACTGTCTGATATAATAACCATGAAATCAGTTGTCTGACTGACCGTTGCTATTGGCGTAGAGATCGTTGGATCATCCAAATATTGAGCTGGGGTCCATTCATAATTTGCTCCACCATAAGCTTCAAATTGGAAAGAGTCTCCTGGACAGATTGGACCTGGAGGAAGAACAACTCCACCATTAAAATCTCCAATATGAATGATGAATGTCGTTGAATCTGGATCGTAACAACCATTCGTATCTGAGACAACAAGCGTTACTGTATAATCACCAGGTAAAGTGTAATAATGTGTTGGGTTTAAATCCGTAGATCCTGTACCATCCCCAAAATCCCATTCGAATAAGTTTCCGTTCGAGCTGTTGTTACTAAAGATTACTGGGTCTGGAATACATATCACAGATGTTGGAGTTGATATCACTGCCTCAATTGTGCTCAGAGCAAACTTAAATGCGGCCATGTTACACGCATAGTTTACCGCGGGTGCTAAATTCGAATATGCTCCAGGTGTCGTTGTAAAACCATTGAACAAATTATTCCCACATGATGCACAAACTGCATGATAAACGTTTCCTGCTTTATCGAAACGACTGGTTCCACCATCCACATGATTCGCAGCACTGGTTGTTCCACCTACATACGTTCCATAGTTGAAGTTCATAGCGTCCTGATCAAGTACACCCAAGTAAAAATTGTTCCCATTAGTCACCACTTGAGGTGCACCTGGGGAGACTGGGAAACCATTACTTGTAGATTGACTCGCTTGACTTCCTGCATTGATGGATCCTCCCCATCCTGAGAAATAAATATCATAACAATCTGAAACCAGAAAAGCTGTAGGTGAAATCTCAACATTTCCTGTTCCTGCTCCAACCATTGTTCCCCATTCTAGTACATCCAGATTATGGCTGTATTTATGAATGAACTGGCCAGAATTGGCAACTCCATAATGACCTGCAGTGATAAACATACTACTTTGAGATTGCCCCAGAACGTAGACTTTATCATCAATGTCTAATTGGACAAAAAATGCTTGTTGATATTCTCCTTCACCAATAAACGTCCCAGATAAAATAGCACCGTTTCCACCATTCAATCTTGCCACGTATCCATCTCTATCACCACCGTTTGTAAGGTCGTAACCAGAAGGAAAGGGAAGATTGGCAGAAGAAGAACCTCCAGCTACAAAAACATCACCATTGAGTCCAACTTGAACAGAATTTCCACTTTCTTCTCCTGTACCACCAAAATATCCTGACCATTGTAAGGACGATAAATTGGCTGGCATTTTAAATACTACTGCATCTTGAGCACCTCCTAAAGCAGCACCAAGGGGTCCAACAGAGGGGAAGTTTACGGATTGACTTGTCGATGAGACGAATACATTTCCAATTGGATCAAGTACAATTTCACCACGAAACGCATCCCCATAATTGTATGTCAGGTTTGAATTGTTCAATCCATCTGTACCGGACCCTCCAACGAAGGTAGAGGACAACATTGCCGTTCCTCCAGCATTCAAACGGAAAACACATAAATCACTCTTCGTGAAATACAAATAGTTTCCAACTACAACTGGACCACCATTGTGGGTATTATCGTAAGGGGTTCCTGGCATCGGAAAATCGGAAGAACCCGTAATCCCAAGCACATATAACTCCCCATTATCTGAGCAATACATACTGGTAGGAAGTTCATTGTCATTTCCTCCAACATACGTTGAGTACATTAAAGTCGTACCAATATCATTGAATTTTGTAATTGCAATATCAAAACCAGGAAGATTTCCTCCAACGGGAACGTATCCACCATTGTATCCAAGATCAAAAGCTCCCGGTGATGTTGGGTAACCTGCACCAAAGACAATTCCACCTCCATAAAGATTTCCATCTAAATCTGGAGTGGCTGTCATTCCCCAGTTATTAGCAGTGGAGCCTGTGAAAGTAGAAAAGACTAATGTTGGGTCAATAATTAAGGTATTGTTGGTATCGTAACCATCTGGGAAAACAAAACGAATATTATTTCCATCTTGTTGAAATTCCACGTGGACCATTTTCCGTCCTAGATCAGTAATTTCCCAAGCGACAGGTTTTTCCTCCATCATCTCGCCAAATCGATTCGTGACATGTAGGTTTCCGTCACCATCAATAAAGAGTCTGTCTTGACCTTCATAGCTCATCAAGATCTGAGTAACGTCTGTATTTGGTGAAACGTGTAAAGAATATTTCATCAACCCACGGCCATCAAGTTCCAAGTCAATGCCATCATACATGTTTAACATATTGATGTGGTTGTAGCTATACAGCTTACTTTTCCATTTGGATTGATCGTTACCGAGATAATAATTTCTGTAGAAACTAGAAGATTCGATTAGTTCAACGTCTCCAGCCCAGGTTGATCCAACGAATTTTGACTGAATAACATGAGCTTTGAAAGATGTATCTAAGCTTGAATGACCTACTCCTGCTTCATCGTGATCATGCCGAGCTTCTTGATTTGCGTCGTATAAGAAATAGGTGAATCCATCTTTTTCAATGAGCATTTCGCCCATCTCCAATTCAACTTTGTATTCAATTCTATCGTCCCATTGCCCAGCATTTGGGTGCATCCAAGCGTCTTGTGCAGAACTATTTAGCCCGCAAAACACGATCAGGAATATGGTAACAACTAGATTTTTCATTAACTGGAAAATTACAACAAAAATGTGACTTGCTCTTCCCATAGAATCAATAACAAATACATGTGAGTCAAGCCCTTATTACTAAATCGTTTAATTCTTGAAAAGGTTGCCCTTTTTTCTAGGCAAAAACTAAGCCAAAAATCATGAACAGCAGCTCAATTATATGTGTAAATTTGCAGCGAATCTTAAGCATTCGAGAAAAATGAGTGATCCGATTAAGCATGAGTGTGGTATAGCACTTCTCCGTCTGAAGCAACCTTTACAGTACTATTACGACAAATACGGGACGGCCTTCTACGGACTCAATAAGCTGCATCTTTTGATGGAAAAGCAGCATAATCGTGGACAAGATGGAGCTGGTTTGGCGAACATTAAGTTGAACATGGAGCCGGGCGAGCGTTATATTTCTCGCTACAGATCAACAGATAGTAAGCCAATTCAAGACCTTTTCGATCATATTAATGGGCGCTTTCATGAAATTGCTAAAAACAACCCTGAACATATAGAGGATGTTGAGTACCTGAAAAAGAATGCTGGTTTTACTGGAGAGTTATTCCTAGGGCATCTTCGTTATGGAACTTTTGGAAAAAATTCGATTGAAAGTTGTCATCCTTTCTTACGACAAAATAACTGGATCACTCGAAATTTAGTGGTCGCAGGAAACTTTAACCTAACGAATGTTGACGAGCTCTTTGATGTTCTTCTAGGAGTTGGGCAGCATCCAAAAGAAAAATCTGATACAGTAACTGTATTGGAAAAGATTGGTCATTTCCTCGATATGGAAAATGAAGAAATGTACGCTCTTTTGGATAAGCAAGGTTATAGTCAAGCTGATATATACAAGAAAATTGGTGACACGCTCAACGTTGAACGCATCTTAAAACGCGCTTCTGAAGATTGGGATGGAGGTTACGCAATGGCAGGATTATTTGGACATGGTGACGCATTTGTACTCCGCGATCCAGCAGGAATTCGACCCGCTTATTGGTATGAAGATGATGAAGTTTGCGTGGTTGCCTCAGAGCGTCCAGTGATTCAAACTGCATTCAACCTCAAACCAGAGGACATTCAAGAACTCAAGCCAGGTCATGCACTCATTGTTAAAAATAATGGTGAGACAAAGGAAACATTGATCAATGAGCCAAGTGTTCCAGCAAAATGTTCATTTGAGCGAATTTATTTCTCGCGTGGAAACGATGCAGACATTTATTTTGAGCGTAAACAACTCGGAAAAAATATTGTTCCTCAGATTTTGAAATCGATTGATTACGACTTGGATAATTCAGTATTCTCATTTATTCCAAATACGGCTGAAGTTTCCTTCTATGGAATGATTAAGGGATTGGAAGATCACTTGAATAAAGTTAAGATTGCAGACATTATTGCACTCGGCGAGAAACCCCATCCAGATGCCATTGCCGAAATTTTATTGAAACGTGCGCGCATTGAAAAAATCGCGATTAAGGATGCCAAATTGAGAACATTTATCACCCAAGATGATACACGTGACGATTTAGTGGCACACATTTATGACATTACGTATGGAAGCATTCGTCGTGGAAGTGATAATCTCGTTGTCATTGATGACAGTATTGTTCGTGGAACAACATTGAAGCAGTCGATTTTACGAATTCTTGACAGGTTGGACCCTAAAAAGATCGTAGTTGTATCTTCTGCCCCTCAGATTCGTTATCCCGATTGTTATGGAATCGACATGGCAAAAATGGGCGATTTCATTGCCTTTGATGCTGCAATTGCACTCTTGCATGATACAGGTCAAGAAGCACTGATTGAAGAGGTCTATAAAAGTTGTAAGGAGCAAGCAGAACTTCCTAAGGAGCAACAAAAGAATGCAGTTCAACAGATCTACAAACCCTTTACTGCTGAGCAAATTTCAGCGAAAATCAGCGAATTACTGACGCCTGTTACTATCACTACGAAAGTGGAAATCATCTACCAGACGATAGAGAATTTACATAAAGCATGTCCGAATCACACAGGAGATTGGTATTTTACAGGAAATTATCCTACTCCAGGAGGAAACAAAGTGGTGAATAAGGCATTTATCAACTGGAAGGAGGGCAGCACTGAGCGGGCCTACTAACGGGATTAGATAACACATGAAACGGCGTACAACACTCATATTATACGTTCTCAGCATTTATGTTATTCTTCAATTTATTTGGTGGGGTTATCACCTTATTGAGCTCACCCAAGAAGTCGCCAACGAATCCTTAATGGTCAACAAACGTGTCACGATGATTCTTGGCGAAGGGGCCGTTTTTCTACTTATTCTCGTGATTGGAATTTGGCAAATCCAAAAATCCATTCGCAAGGACATAAGGCTTTCAGAACGTCAGAACAACTTCCTACTCTCAGTTACTCATGAGCTAAAAACTCCAATGGCTGCTAATAAACTCTACATTCAAACTGTGATGAAGAGGGATTTGAGCAAGGAACAATCCAACGAATTACTGCTCAAAGCAATTGAAGAGAATAATCGTTTGGAGCGAATGATAGACAATATTCTCAATGCATCTCGACTAGAAAATAAGGCGCTCCTGCTCACCAAGGAATCGTTTGATCTTTTTCGACTTGGTCAATTTTCAATCGATCGATTTCAGCAACTTTTCCCGAAGGCAACATTTACGCTTGAAATGAAGGAAAACACGCAAATTGTTGGAGATCGTTTGCTGATTGAAACAATCTTAACAAACCTCATTGAGAACGCGCTGAAATATGCAGGGCCAGAAGCAATTATTACGCTCTATGCGTCAGCAAGTGGCTCAACCATCAAATTTGGCATAAAAGATAATGGTCCAGGCGTATCTGGATTGGATCGGGAAGAAATATTTAAGAAATTTTATCGCTCTGGGAGTGAAGATACTCGAACCCAGAAAGGATCAGGACTTGGACTCTATATTGTTCGGGAGTTAATTCGACTTCACGGAGGAAAGATCACCTATTCTGATAATCTTCCACAGGGAGCGAATTTTCAATTAGAAATTTAAGCAATGACAAAGAACATTGGACTTATCATTCTCGATGGATGGGGAATTGGCGACAAGAGTAAATCAGATGCTATTTTCAACGCACGAACTCCATTCATGGATCAGCTTCTGGCGAATTATCCCAGTGCTGAATTACTCACGAGTGGTGAAGATGTTGGTCTTCCGGATGGACAAATGGGCAACTCTGAAGTTGGACACTTAAACATTGGAGCTGGACGGATTGTTTATCAAGAGCTAACTCGAATCAATAAATCAATTCGAGACGGCGAATTTTTCCAAAACGAGCAATTGAAACAGGCTTTTCAAAAAGCCAAAGAAACAGACGGAAAACTTCATTTCATGGGACTTGTTTCCAATGGTGGAGTACATAGCTCGCTAGAACATTTATATGCACTTTGTGAGATGGCAAAGGATTACGACCTTAAGAAAGTCTATATCCACGCATTTACAGATGGGCGTGATTGTGACCCAAAAAGCGGGCTCGGATTCATGGAAGAATTGGAGTTGAAAATTGCTGATTCACCGGTAAAAGTTGCTTCGGTTATTGGACGTTATTATGCCATGGATCGAGATAATCGTTGGGAACGAGTTCGAAAAGCCTATGATTTGATGGTGCACGGAAAAGGTAGGACTGTTTCTTCTGCAGCTTTTGCAATGAGCTCTTCCTATGAAAGCGATATTACAGATGAATTCATTGATCCTTCAGTGATTCATGAGAATGGAAAACCCTTGGCGAAAATTGAAGCTGGAGATACAGTTATATGCTTTAATTTCAGGACAGACCGGCCACGTGAAATATCTACAGTATTGACTCAAAAGGACTTTCCTGAGTTCAAAATGACAAAATTGGCGTTGAATTATTACACGATGACCAATTACGACAGAACCTTTGAAAACGTCCATGTGATTTTTGAAAAGGACAATCTTTCGAACACAATTGGTGAAATTTTATCGAAGAATAATTTATCGCAAGTTCGAATTGCCGAGACTGAAAAATATCCGCACGTCACCTTTTTCTTTAGTGGAGGTCGTGAGCTTGTTTTTGAAGGTGAAGAACGAATAATGGTCAACTCTCCTAAGGTTGCAACTTACGATTTACAACCAGAAATGAGTGCGCCTGAGGTTCGCGATCGAATTGTATCAGTCATAAAAAAGAGCGCTCCAAATTTCATTTGTTTGAATTTCGCAAACCCCGATATGGTTGGGCATA
>JBLHON010000197.1:0-6913 GCA_047621865.1 Crocinitomicaceae bacterium
CACAATCTCAACGTATGATACCCAGTAAGGAGCGGGAATAATTACCTCATCCCCTTTTTCCACCAAACTTAGGACAACGTTTGCAATCGATTGTTTTGCTCCAGTAGAGACCACAATCTGACTTGCGGGATAATCCAGCCCATTGTCGCGTTTAAATTTGTGAGAAATTGCTTCACGCAAATCATCATATCCAGGAACTGGTGTGTACTTGGTATAATTGTCATTCATTGCTTTAATTGCAGCATCTTTAATGAATTGGGGAGTCTGGAAATCTGGTTCACCAAGACTAAGGGAAATGACATCTTTCCCTTCTGCTTTTAATTCACGACTTTTTCTAGACATGGCAATGGTTGCAGACTCTTCCATTACCTTAATTCGATTGGAAAGTTCAATCATTTTTTTCTACGACTTAAGTTGGTTTTGCAAATCTACAATAATGCCTTAAATCGAAGTGCAATTTACGCGAAGTTTTAAGCAGAAATTGTGAATAAAATCCAAGCGATTAGTTCCTCACTGAAATAAAATAAACCTAATTTCGCGTCAGAGATGAAACAGACGAAGTTTATTGATGTTGAAAAGATAATTGCCGAGAAGAACCCAAAGGCTCTAAAGTGGATGCCTGGTTTCATTCTGCGCTATCTCAAACGGATAATACACGAAGATGAGGTAAACGATTTCCTCGAAGAAAATAAGGAGAATAAGAACCTTGATTTTTGCCAAGCCGTTGTGGATTATAGAAATATCACCATCGAAGTTGAAAATTTAGAGGGAATTCCAAAAGAGGGTAAAATCTGTTTGGTGATGAATCACCCACTTGGAGGGATGGATGCAATGATTCTAATTAATGCACTTGAGGGGCATCGGGAAGATTTGAAATTTATTGTCAATGACATTTTGATGAATCTCACAAACGTCAGTGATTATTTCGTTGGCGTAAATAAAATTGGAGGAACACGCGGCAGTGCAGGCAAGAAGATAAAAGCTCTTTTTGAATCTGATAGCGCCGTCTGTATTTTCCCAGCAGGATTGGTCAGTCGAAAAACGAAAGGCAAGGTTCGCGACTTGGAATGGAAGAAGGCTTTTGTGACGAATTCAAAACAGAGTGGTCGAACGATTATTCCAATCCATATAGAAGGTCATTTATCAAACTTTTTCTATCGCCTTTCAAATTTCAGGAAGTTCATAGGAATCAAGGCAAACATAGAAATGTTGTATCTTGTTAACGAGTTATACAAACAGAAAGACGCACATATTAAGTTTATCGTAGGAGATCCAATTGATGAAAAAGTATTGAATAGTGGCAAGAATGATCGCGCCATTGCTCAAGACATCAGGGAGATTGTCTACTCATTACAAAATAAGAAATAAAGGAATGAAGCCGATTATTGAACCAATCGATCGCAGTGTACTAAAAAGCGAGATGACATCAGAACGATTCCTGCGCCAAACGCGAAAGGGAGGTAATGAAATCTACTGCGTAAATATTCACAACGCGCCAAACGTGCTGAAAGAAATCGGTCGCTTACGAGAGGTTACTTTTAGAGCTTCTGGTGGCGGTACGGGATTGGAAATAGACCTAGACGAATTTGACACTTCTGAGAAGTGCTACGATCAATTGATCGTTTGGTCTCCAGAGGATGAAGAGATTATTGGCGGTTATCGATTTATACTGTGTAAAGATATTCTGGAAGAATCAGGAGAAATACCACTTTCCACAAGCCATTATTTTGAATTTACCGAACGTTTCATCAACGATTATCTTCCTGATACAATTGAATTGGGAAGAAGCTGGGTTCAACCAAACTTTCAACCATCTGTGAATCCACGGAAGGGCTTATTTGCCCTCGATAATATTTGGGATGGATTGGCCGCTGTAGTTAAAACGCATCCAGGAATTAAGTATTTCTTTGGAAAAGTAACTATGTATCCAAGTTACAACACTGAAGCCAGGGACTTCCTACTCTATTTTATGCATCATTATTTCCCGGATTCAGAGCAGCTTATGAAGCCCTTTCATCCGTTAGTCCAAACCAATAATGTCGAGGAGTTTGAGCAACTAATTCTCGATTTGGATTTCAAAGAGGGATTTAGAGTCTTGAATAAATATGCCAAGGAACGAGGAGAATTCATCCCACCTTTAGTGAATATTTACATGAACTTGTCACCTACCATGAAAACATTTGGAACAGCTGTAAATCCTGAATTTGGAGATGTTGAGGAGACCGGAATCTTGGTTTATTTAGAAGATATCTACGAGGAGAAGAAGGAACGGCATATGAACTACTAATTCGATTTGGTTCTCAATTGTTCTTCCAGCCATTCGTTCACTTTCATGTCTAAGATTAAATGAATCCTATCAGCCCCAGTATTCGTTACACTGTGAAGATCTGCTAGTTTCAAATACCAACATGTACCTTCATTCAACACCACTTGCGTACTGTTTAGATAAAATGAAACTCCAGGATTGGTTTGAACAGGAATATGAACTCTAATTGTGCCCTTTTCGAATCCTAGATCGTGATCTCGATGCTCTTTAATAACTGAACCTGTTGTTAATTTCATTAATCGGCAATTGCGTAAGTCGCATTTAAAGCTCTCTATAACTTCCTTCAGATAATCGCACGCTTCTAAAAATGGAGTTGGCACGTACTCGTCAATTGTTGGGTCACTGTAAAGCATCTTTATTGGATGAGTTGCCCCTTTTGCTGCCATGAGAGGAATTGCACTCCAGGTACCCTCATAGTTAGATCTCACGAAATGTTCTGTCCACTCAATTTCCATGCGATCGATTTTAGCTACATCAGCCTGTAAGGGAGCTACATTAAATCCAAATGGCAATTTAATTCTGTCCTCCATTTTAAGTTAAATTTTCTCTAAGCAATGTTCGCACAATGCTGCATCCACGTTGTCAACTGTTCTGATGGTTTCTGCTGCATCTCTCATAACACAACGTTCTCCAATCGTACAATGCGGAAGTCCTAGATTGTGGCCAATTTCATGCAAGCATACTTTAATCAGTCGCTCAATGAACAGGTTTCTATTTGGATTCTTTAATCTGAAAGTGGAGATCACACATACCAGTCCTGGTCGATATCCCAGGCCAAAGATCCCCCAATCTTCGTAACGTGATTTGGGCAATTTCACATTTCCATCAACGTCCAATTTTGTTGAAGAGATGTCTTTTGCCGTCAATCCGAGGATATAATCGAACGATTCTTGCTTGATTCGTTTCAAATAGCTCAAGAGTGTATCTGCGCGATATCTGGGTGATTTCACGTTTATAAAAGCGCTCTCAGGAAGCTCAATCACTGGAAGAAGGGTCACTTCAAACCCATATGATGCTTTAATTGATGAGAGAACTGTATCCAGTAAATCACCTTCCATTGCACCAAACGGCTGGATTGCTAACTGCACTTCAGCGGGCGACTTACCTCCTAATGCATCAGTTGATGGAGTGCAAGCAATTATCGATAAACTAGCAACAGTAGCAATGAACAATTTCGCCCCTCCTCTTTTCAATGATTTAGTGTTCGTGATCATGCTCCTCATCTTCCTCCTCATCCTCCTCGGTCATCAATGATTCAAACCATTCTGCAAGCTCTTCTTTCTGAGTAGTGGATAATTTAGCATCACCATGAGTAAGTGTATAAGAGTTCAATGGCATCTTATCCTCCTCGAGTTCTTCGGCGCACTCATGCAATTTATGATTTGCCTTTTTTGCTTTGTAATCTCCCCAAATAGAGAAATTCAAATGTTTTCGACCGTCATCCACATGATCCTTCAACCACCAAGATACTGGAGCTATATTTGAGTACCACGGGTAAACTGTTTCGTTCGAATGGCAATCATAACAGGCCGTTCGTAGGATTTTTTCAGTTTTTTCACTTGGCTCGTAGATCGAAATAAAGTCCTTCGCGATTTCCACTTTTGGATTCGTTTTGTCTATTCGAATAAACTGGATAACACCAAATAGAATCACCAGAATTGTGAAGATATATTTAAAAATTTTCTTCGTTTTACCTTTGCGCTTGCCCATTGTTTTTTATTTGAAGTAAAAATAGAGAAAGGATTGGAATAAAGGGATTGTTGGATCATTGGATTGATGGATTGTTAAATTGTCGGTTCGTCCCGATAGCTATCGGGAAGAGCTTTGCTCATAGTGCCTATGCTAAAGCTTTGGCATAAGCATATCGAGAACGACAATTGGATCGTTGGATTTGATATTATCCAATTCAGAAGTGATATTCAATAGATTAAATTGGCTTTTTAAGATACAAAACTGACTGGCAACGAAGAATCATCAACAAAAATTGATCTCAAAATGAGGATTGAATTTGGATAGACTAGGTGAAAAATGGCCCCCACATCCGAGCCCCCTTCTAATAATCATCTGTAGTCCCCTGAAGTAAATAATTTGATCGACGTTACAGACTTTAATAAATATTGAAATTCCTGATAGCCACATAACTCCAACAAAAAATCCCGATCTCACATTGAGATCGGGACTAGGAACGTATTTAGAAAGTAAGTATACTTTTTTAGTAATGAGTAACGAGGTTATGTTTCTCGATCAATTTCCGCAAGTTAATGAGTGCATAGCGCATTCTTCCAAGTGCAGTGTTGATACTAATATCCTCTTCATCTGCAATGTCCTTGAAAGACATTTCTTTGAAAATTCTTTTCTTGAGAATATCGCGCTGCGTCTCTGGTAAGAAATCTATCAGATCAACCATTTGCTTCTCTAGCTCAACACGCGTCATTTCTTCTTGAATGTTTTCATCCTCATTTTGAATTGTATGGAAAACATTGAAGTCATCTCGTTGCGAAGTTGATTCTGAAATCAAACGAACTTTGTTTTTCTTTCTGAAGTAATCAATGATTAAGTTGTGTGCAATTCGCATCGCCCAAGGAAGGAATTTTCCTTCTTCATTATATGAACCTGCTTTTAGCGTGTTCACCACCTTAATAAATGTATCCTGAAAGATATCTTCTGCTAATGCTCCATCGCGCACTTTCATGTAAATAAAACGGTACACTTTATCCTTGTGACGCAATAATAGCGTTTCAAATGCTTTTTCGTTTCCTTTAAGATATGCGCTAACTAGCTCACGGTCCTCGAATTTTTTCATAGCCATAACTTACTCTTTAGTAGTTCAAATTTCCAAACTGTTAAAAGTAAATGTATGCTATAGGCTCCGTGTTTTTTTATGAGTATTGAACAACTAAGATAGCTATTTTTATTGGACTCACAAATTTTTTGAAAACTAATTTTGTAAAACCGCTTTTTTGCAACGGGCTTTTTATCTTTGATACTTCCAATTGAAAGGTAGCCTGTGAAGCAGAAAGAAATCGAAATAAAAGGTGCGCGAGTGCACAATTTAAAGAACATTGATGTTCGAATCCCTCATGGTAAGTTTACAGTGATAACAGGACTTTCGGGGTCAGGCAAATCCTCTTTAGCCTTTGATACATTATATGCTGAAGGGCAACGACGTTATATAGAAAGTCTTTCTTCTTATGCGCGCCAATTTCTTGGAAAATTAGATAAGCCCGAAACTGATTATATTAAAGGAATTGCTCCAGCTATTGCAATTGAACAGAAGGTAATTACCAATAATCCTCGTTCAACTGTTGGTACGAGTACTGAAATCTATGATTATCTCAAAGTACTTTTCTCTAGAATAGGGAAAACCATCTCCCCTATTTCTGGGAAAGAAGTAAAAAAACATACTGTCAGTGACGCTGTAGATTACCTTCGCAAACAGAAAGATGGAGATAAATGTCTAATCCTGGCTCCACTGGTTGGGATTGATAAATATGGCAATGAACGCACGCTCGAGATCTTAAAACAACAAGGATACGTTCGTTTACTTCTTTCAGGTGAGTTTCTGATGATTGATGAAGCAATTGCTGAGATCCCAGCCAACTTAAATGAAGCACAACTTGTTATTGATCGACTCAGCATTGACTTTTCTGATGATGATACTGTCTCGCGTTATGGAGATTCCATTGCCTTAGCATTCGTGGAAGGTGCTGGAGACTGCATAATTCATTTAATAAATGATGGATCTGAACAGCGTTTCTCCAATCGTTTTGAATTGGACGGCATCGAATTTCAGGAGCCAAACGAGCATTTCTTTACCTTCAATAATCCCTTTGGCGCATGTAAGGCCTGCGAAGGATTTGGACAGGTAATTGGCATTGACTCAACTCTGGTTATTCCCAATCGTGATTTAAGTGTATTTGAAGGTGCAGTTATGCCTTGGAAAGGTGAGAAGATGGGACGATATCGCGATAAATTCATTGATCAGGCAAGCGAACTCGATTTTCCAATTCATCGACCAATACACGATCTCACAGAAGAACAATTGGAGCTCCTCTGGCGCGGAAAAGGAAAGGTAAAAGGAATTGACACTTTCTTTAAGATGGTTGAAAGTAAATCCTATAAGATTCAATATCGTGTGATGCTTTCGAGGTATCGTGGCAAAACCACTTGCCCAGAATGCCGTGGAACTCGACTTCGAAAAGACGCCAATTATGTGAAGATTGCAGATAAATCAATCACTGATATTGTACTTACGCCCGTTTCAGATAATTTGGTTTTCTTCAATGAATTGAAAACGAATGCACATGATTCACAAATAACAAAACGAATTCTACCAGAAATTACGCATCGTCTTGGATTTCTCGAAGATGTTGGCTTGGGCTATTTAACGCTCAATCGAAAATCAAACTCTCTTTCTGGGGGCGAATCTCAGCGAATTAATCTTGCTACATCACTTGGAAGTAGTCTTGTTGGTTCCATGTACATTCTCGACGAACCCTCCATTGGACTGCATCCAAAAGATACTACGCGATTAATTAAAGTACTGCATTCACTTCGCGACTTGGGCAACACAGTTATTGTTGTTGA
>JBLHON010000198.1:0-6911 GCA_047621865.1 Crocinitomicaceae bacterium
CAAAATATGCTCGAAGTTTGCAGTGCCTCTATACTCAGACTCACGAAGCACCAATCCAAATTCCAAAACAGCTTGAACGAATTCAAAATCATCAGAAGGTTTGTTTTCAGAACTGTTAAGTACAACGCTCTCGATCAATTTACTCGTCGTTCCAGTTGGTTCTTTGTAGCGAAATTTCACCGTAGCCAGCTCTTGAGTATAGATTCCTAAACCTTGTACATTGGTTTGTGAGTATTTCAAACCTCGATCATAGCTAGCTTTCTCGTCTGCAACTGGTGGAATAATTTCATAAACAGCCGTAACTGTATGTCCAGCCCCCAACTCTCCTGCATCGACAGTGTCATTGGCGAAATCAGCATTCTCCAACATACGATTTTCATACCCAAGTAAACGATAACCTCCAACAAGTGTAGGATTGAATTCTACTTGAATTTTCACGTCTTTTGCAATTGTAAGGAGTGTTGCTCCCATCTCTGTTACAAGCACTTTTTTCGCTTCCAGGATGTTGTCAATGAAGGAGAAGTTTCCATTCCCATTATTGGCGATTTTTTCCATTTTAGATGATTGAAAATTGTCGTGTCCGAATCCAAGTACAGTTAAAAAGACGCCAGTTTTGCGCTTTTCTTCAATCAATTTAACAAGTGCATCGTCGCCAGAAACACCAACATTGAAATCACCATCTGTGGCAAGAATCACGCGATTGTTTCCATTCTTATCAAAGTATTCCTCAGCAGTTTTGTAGGCCAAAAGAATTCCTTCACCTCCTGCTGTGCTTCCGCCAGCACTCAAGCAATCTAGGGCATCCAATATTTTGTCTTTGTTCTGTCCAGATGTTGGAGGAAGTACCAATCCTGCTGCTCCTGCATAGACGGCAATTGAAACACGATCAGTTTCGCGCAACTCACTTACAAGAAGTCGAAATCCTTTTTTCAGAAGTTCTAGTTTCTCGACGCTCTCCATTGATCCTGAAACGTCGAGTAAAAAAACCAGATTGTTTCGTGGAAGATCTTGCTTTTCAATGGATTGTCCTTTGATGCCAATCTTCATTAATTTGTGTTCAGAATTCCAAGGACATGCAGCTAGCTCTGTGTGAATTGAAAAAGGATGCTCGCCCGTTGGTTCTGCATAATCGTATGGGAAATAGTTAACGAACTCTTCCAAGCGAACAGCATTTTTCATTGGAAGTTCTTTCCGATTAATCGCGCCACGAACATCACTATAAGATGCACCATCTACATCTATGCTAAAGGTTGATTGTGGTTCATTTAGAACTTCGAGATACTCATTCTCAACAATGTCATCATACGCTGAGCCTCGGCCCGTTTCATACGATTCTGGAGTAGTTGGGTAGAGATCACTAAAATCAGGCATTCCATCAATGCTGACACTATCATAATAGATAGACGATTCTATATCGCCATCCAAATAATCGATGTAATCATCTCTGCGATAATTCAGTCGATTAATGTTTTCTTGTTGGGTTACTGCTCGAAATTTCAATTTTCCTTGTGGTTGTGGCGCTCGACGACTTGTGAAAAACAAGGATTGGCTGGAGGTTGCGAATCCACTTAGGTTAGGGGTAAATGCATTTGGTGCAAGTCCTGTTCCTGAACCACTAGTTCCACCCGAACTAAAAGGATTTCCCGCTTGACCCATTGCCCCTGAACGACCACCAGCTGTCATGTTGACAAATGGAACGGTAGTTGTAATGGGTGAAAGACTGGCGTTTTGTTGAGTTTGTATATTCACGCTCCCATTTACCCCATCATTGACAGGCATTCGTGGCCCAGCATCACGAGTTGCAAAAGGTAGAGGTTCAATCTTATTAAACGTGTATTCAGAACTGTCAACTTTCTCGGGAATTGAATCCCCAACAATCACATTGTTCTGAGCTTTTAGTTGATTATTTGGGGTTGAAATTCGATTAAACGAAGCAAAAACGAGTGCTCCAATTCCAATAAGTAGGGCAAACCCAGCTGCAATTCGCCACCAAATAATTCCTCGGCGTTTTGATTTTTTTTCATTCAGTCCATCTTCTACACGCGTCCATAAATTTTCAGGAACGGTGAACGTGTCAAAGGGTATATTTTCTGTCGATGTTGTGTCTATTTTTTTCATGCCTCAGCAATTTGAAGGATTAATGAGCGTAAGATTCCTCTCGCTCTACTCAATTGAGACTTGCTTGTTGACTTACTGATCTTTAGGATTGAAGCAATTTCGTCATGATCGAAACCTTCAAAGTAAAAGAGTGTAAAAATAACCCTGCATCCTTCCGGTAAATCAGGAAGGGAAGCCATAAGTTGTTGCATCAGGAAATCTTGATCTTCTAGCTCGTCCTCTTCTGTTGAAGCGACATCAACTACTAATTCGAAGTGAATCTTCTTCCTATTAAGGAAGTTAATTGATTTGTTGATCATGATTCGTTTCATCCAAGCACCAAAGCTTGAAGTTCCTTTAAACTGATCGAGTTTTGTGAATGCATCAATAAATGTGTCCTGGGCGACGTCGGCAGCGTCTTCAGTATTTCCCAGTAGCCTAACACCAATATTGAACATAGCTTTGCTATAGAGGTCGAATAACGCTTTCTGCGCTTTTCTATCTCCATTCTTAGATCCCTCGATCAGATCTTGATGAATGTCAAAAGCATTTCTCATATCTACCTTAAAGACACATTAAACTTCCAGGGGTTGGAAGTTTCGAGAAAATAATGAAATATAATGAGAAGGTTACGAGCAATTGAGCTTAGCGCGAACCTTTACTCTTGCCCGAGGCCTCTCTTTTTCGACGTTCTTCTAGCCATTTAGGTTGAGGCTTTTCAGTAACTTCCTTTGTTCCGATTAATTGTTCAGCCATATCTTCCCGATTTGCTTTCTTAAGAGCACTTCTGATATGCCCATGATTTTCCCGCTTGTACCAGAAGAAGAAACGACGTTGATTGAGCTTGTCCTCCTTGTCTTTGACAGTTTTGTATGGTTTCAAAGTATAAGGGTGCACGCCACTATAGTAAATAACGGTTGCAACAGTCATTGGAGTGGGCGTAAAGTCTTGCACCTGTTCCAATTTAAACCCCATGTCTTTTGTTTCCAAAGCGAGATTTGCCATATCTTGATCTTCACATCCAGGATGAGAAGAAATAAAGTAAGGAATCAATTGCTGATTAATTCCATGTTTTGCTGAGATGGTCTCGTACTTTTCTTTGAACTTATGAAAATACTTGAAGGATGGTTTACGCATCACCCGCAATGTTGCATCAGAAGTATGTTCGGGAGCGACCTTCAAACGGCCACTGACATGTCGCGTGACTAGTTGCTCGATGTACTCATCGTGATTGCCATCGTCATTATTTTTATTGAAATCATCCACCAGCAGATCATAACGAATTCCAGACCCAACAAATGCTTTCTTCACTTTTTCATGCTTGTCTATCTTTCGATAGAGCTCTGTCATTGGTTTGTGCGAAGTGTCCAAATTGCTACAGATCACAGGATGAATACAACTTGGGCTGGAACAACGCGCGCAAATTGCCTCATCCTTTCCCTTCATGTTATACATGTTCGCGGATGGTCCTCCAATGTCAGAAATGTACCCTTTGAATTCAGGATGTTCGACAACTTCATCGAGTTCCTTCATGATTGATTTCTCACTTCGAGAGGCAATGAACTTCCCTTGATGAGCCGAAATTGTACAGAAACTACATCCTCCAAAGCAGCCACGATGCATATTGATCGAGAATTTGATCATATCATAGGCTGGAATGTTACCACGCTTTTTATATTTTGGATGAGGTAATCGCGTATAAGGCAAATCGAAGGAACGATCAATTTCCTTTGGTTCCATTGTTTTATAAGGAGGATTGATGATCAATGTTTGATCGCCAACGTGCTGTATAATTCGATCTGCTGCCCATTTATTGGATTCTACTTCAACCGTTTTAAAGTTTGCGGCATACTTAATTTTATCTTCAAGACACACTTCATGACTTGAAAGCTCGGCGGTTTTCCAATTCTTATTCTTTGGAAGTTCCTCTTGGTTAGATTGTAAAAATGCAACCTGCTTTATTGTTCTGAGATTTGAAAAGGGCACGCCTTTCTTAAGAAGTTGCATAATATCTCTGAGCGGCTGATCGCCCATTCCATACACCAATAAATCTGCTTTGGAATCTACGAGAATAGAGGGCATCAACTTATCAGACCAATAATCGTAATGCGTCACACGACGAAGAGATGCTTCAATCCCACCAATAAGCACAGGAACATCTGGATAAAGATCCTTTAGAATTTTTGAGTAGACTGTAGTTGCATAATCTGGACGGAATCCGGAAACGCCCCCAGGTGTATATGCATCTGTGGACCGAAGTCGTTTATTGGCTGTGTAGTGATTCACCATAGAATCCATACAACCTGCCGTTACACCAAAAAAGTACTTTGGCTTTCCAAATTTCTTGAAATCGCGAAGGTCATCCTTCCAATTGGGCTGAGGAATAATGGCTACTGTAAACCCTTCATCTTCAATGATTCTGCCGATAACTGCCGCGCCAAATGCAGGATGATCCACATAGGCGTCGCCAGAAATTAATATTACATCCACCTCATCTATTCCGTGCTTTTCAAGCTCGTCTCGCGTAATTGGCATCCAGTCTGTTATCGGCCTCATAATTTCTTGATTCAATTGCAAACTTACGTTAAATTAAGGCACACTTAAAACAATTCAAGAATGAAGCCAATTGGTTCACGTAGATTGTTGTTATATTACAATCTTGATATGATCGCACGCTTACTTCTCTTCACACTTTTTACCTCTTTACTCCTCGGCTGTTCCGAAGAGAAGAAATTCGGATTCAAAAAAAGTAAGACGCTGCATCAGCCGTTCTTAGTTAATTTGCAGCATTATTTTTCTGAGGTTGAAGACGAGGTTTCTTTTCCTCTTTGGTTTGATGATTCGTTATTGAAAAAGAATAAGATTAAAACAATCACGCGAAAGATCTATGCGCTGAATCAAGATACTGCTGATGTTAATTTACCCAGAATTCAAAAAACGTATCAGTTTACAGAGGACGGAACGTTACTGCATTACGAAATTATCGAATATTACGAGCGAACAAAAGTGCACCACGTTACTTTTAGCTATACTGGCGTTAAAGATAAACATGGATATGCAGTTGTGAAATTTGATGATGAGAATCATCTTCTTGACGACGATACAGAATATCCCATTTATGAAATTGAGCAATATGCGAGCAACTTTCTCGTCTACCAAAACCAAACAAATGGAAATTTCTTATTCTATATGACGGATGAAAAACATTGGGGGCCCTTATCAGTGGATTCTGTTTTACATCCAACACCAGACGACTTCATTGTGCTTGGTACTCCCGGCAGGCCAGAGAAACGTTATCAGGTTGAAAATAGAGTAAATGAAAATAATGTCAAAGAGATTGTGTACGTAAAACGAGCAGATGATGTAGAAGAAATACGATTTGAAAATGATCCATTCAACTACAAACGAACGATTCAATATGACAAAAAAGGAGTGTGTACAGGATTTGTTGATTCGACATTCAGCATAGATCACTTCTTGATGAAACGTAATTCAAATTTTGAGCTGAACGCGAATCATTTGCCATTTAGAGTTGTACATGTGAGCGAGAGATTAAAAGGAGCACGTGAAAATCGTCAACTCGAAACATTTGAATATACTTACTATGAATAGATTTCAACTGAATTTACAATTGATTGTAGTAGCTCTTTTTCTTACTGTATCATATGGATTCGGGCAAGATGTTATTACAACAGAACTCGATGGTAAAACCTATTTCGTTTATCCTTTTAATGTTGAGGTCACTATAGAATCGGAGTATTATTCAGCCATGAAAACGAGAAGAGGGAGGAGTAATTTTCAGCCATCTTATTCCGACTATAAGCGAGACTATTTTGAAGATTTTGGTCCTCTGATGAGCAAGAAGGAATACAAGCGTTTCGGTCGAGAAATGAGGTCGTTTTCTCGAGGAATGTATGATGAGAGGCGGAAATATATAAATGAGAAGTTTAAAGTTGCAGTCAGAAAAAACCCATATCCTTTATTACAACAACGTTTTCAAATCAATAAGGATATCGTTCCTGTATTGGATCCAATTCCTGATGGAGAGTATGTTCAATACTACGAAAGTTTCTGCTTCATTGACGCGAAAGGAGTGTGCACAGAAGAGAGTTCCTTTGTAGCTGGTTATTTCTCGATTAAAGATAACGCCTTACATGGAGATGCCCTCTGGATTGACTTGAAGGGAGATACACTTAAGCAGGGACATTACACTGCTGGGTTAAAAGATGGACTTTGGAAATTCGAGCGTCGCAAGATTGATTATAATATTGGTGAAGAGGATGCTAAATTATACGTTGAGCGGGGCTATCCTGATCTGGATACTACGATCGAAAATATCACTTTTGCCAGTGGTGTGAAAAATGGGTTTTATGAAATTTTCCATAACTCAGAATACCCAACTCTTCAAGGAAGCTATACAAATGGTGAGCGTTCTGGGGAATGGATTACGCGAGACATTACCTATAAGAAGGTTGGTTATCTCAAGGTGAGAAGTAGAAACAATGACTTGGTAACTGAGCGCTACACCTTTGAAGCAAACGATAGTCTCGTCGTGAATAGTAAATGGCTTCGCATTAACCTGGCCAGAACCTATGGATCAGCTAGAGATCAGTTCAATTTTTATTCGAAGTATAGCATTGAAGGCCCGAGCTCAACTTTATTTGAAATCAACTTCAAGCAGGAACTGGAATTAGAGTTGGAAGAGGAAAGGAGAGATCCATTCGGCTACGATGATTTTGACTATGAGCTTGGTTTGGATGAAGAAATGTACTTTGATGAGTTGGATTTTGGCTATAGTGAATCTCCCTACTCCT
>JBLHON010000199.1:0-6886 GCA_047621865.1 Crocinitomicaceae bacterium
TTAGTTGAGTTCTTCCCTCCATTCGACAGTGAGATTTTTAGTTTGAGCTTCTGTATCTTTCCAGACACTATTTTCGCTTTGTACGAAAATTTTATTCCAACAGCATCAGCAGCTTCTTTTATCTCATTCAATTCCGCCTTTGTCGTTGACCTGGAAATAGAATAGATCTTGTTCCCTGGCACAACTCGAGCAGTTGATATGCTGACTACTTCTTTATTCGATGGTATATTTTCAAGAGATGAATAATCCCCTGTCGTCGTGAACATAAGGGTAGTTAATCCAATGGTGCTTAAAATACCTATCATACAAATGAATTTAATTTAGGTGAATAATCTGCTCTACCTATCAGAAGCTCGAGTAATCAACCGTGCTGCAAGATACAGTAAAAGTCATTTAAATGTATAGTTGATTGGACAAATGAGTGAAAGACTGGCTCGATATTAATCAACTTACTATTTATCTTCAATAAGCCGAGATTTATGTTCGTTGATCGAATAAAGGTTTAGCTCCTTGCAAAGATAGTGGATGAATGCTTATTAGATTATGAATCAACTAATAACACTCTACGATGATTGTGAAAAACGTAATAATAATTGAAGATGATAAGATCTTTGCGGCAATGTTCATGAAGAAATTAGATTTTTTGACGTTCAAAGATGATGGAGTTAAATTGCACCATTTTGAATCAACAGAAGCAGCAATTACTGAACTTGACAAAATCAAACCTGAGATTATTTTTCTCGATCATCATTTGGCTGGAGTAAATGGAGTTGATGCAATCCCTTTCATCAAGAGCAAGAGCCCAACTAGTGATATTGTAATGGTTTCCGGTGTTACCGATAAGGACTTGATGAAAAGAGCAATCGATTCTGGTGCTGCTAAATACTTTACGAAAGACGCGCTACTAATGGACAATATGACCGGTTTTCTAGATGAAGTAGTAAATCGTCCTTCAAAGTTTGAGTCATTTTGGGCTGGATTTTTCGCTAACTATAAATTAGACGCACCTCTAAAGGCATAAACATATCCCCTCTCCCGATAATTGCAGGTTCATATCTGTGATAGTATGCAGACGTGAAAGACGTGAGAGAATTACCTAATCTAAAGTTCGGGTTATTTTGTTTGATATAGTTCTATATTATGAGGTTTAGAGCAGTAAGTTGTATTTTCGGGAAATGAAGAAACTTTTGCTATTCAATATTCTATGCTTTTTTTTGGCTGTGATCTCACTTTTCCTTCCTTATGCGATTAAAGGATCGTATAACATGGAAGATCCTAGCACAATCTTGGGGTATACAGAGGATTTTGCCCTGTTCCAATTTATTATTTATGTAGTAATTACTGCAGTTTCAAGTTTTAAACAGAACTTGGCTACAGCTTTAATAGCATGTATTCTGTGCTTTTCTTTCTTCTTGTATTTCGTTCTGCTCGACTTCATGCTCTCCTTCGATTATGTCATGGAGACCAAGCTTGGAATTGGCTATTATGCTGCTGCGGGAATAGCACTAATTTTTGGAATACTTCACATTATCAATCTAATTGCACTTATTCGAAATAGACCGACCATGGATAATGCTGATTCACCAGAAATACTGGATAGCTTCTGATGGCACTACTTACAGGAATTCTTCTTGGATTGAGTACACTTGCATTTATTGGTCCTGTCTTATTTTATCTTCTCAAGAGTTCTCTGGAGTCTGGCGTGAAGGCGGGAATTTCTGTTTCAGCTGGGATACTTGTAGGAGATGCTATCTATATAGTTCTTGCACTTTATGGGGCACGTTACTTTTTTGAAGATCCAGCCTATCAAAAATGGGTCGCGCTCAGTGGTGGACTAATTCTGCTAATTATTGGAATAAAATATGTGGCAAAACCAGTGCTCGAGACCAATATAACTGGTAAAATAAAGCGAAAATCTCTTGGGGTTTACTTTCTCAATGGATTCTTGATCAACTTTGTGAACCCCTTTGTATTTGCTGTTTGGCTGGGCTTTGTTTCTATCAATCAATCGATATACTCAGATCGTTGGACAGTCATCTCGTTAATCACGACACTTCTGATCATTTTCTCTACAGATGTTCTCAAAGCGATTTTTGCCGCCAAACTCATAAAGATCATTCGTCCTGGACTATTGAAGAAAGTGTTTCGTGTCTTTGGAGTTCTAATGATTATCTTTGCAGCTCGATTAATCTGGGCGTATCTGTCGCTCTCGGAATTCTTATAAATGAAAATGACCCGGATTTCTCAGAGCCATTTTCAATGTAGTGTAAATTATTGCTTATTTAACACGCTTAAGTGTTACCATTTCATCTCTCTCTTTGAAAGAAAGCTTATCAGCTGTAAGAGTAACTGACTCCATTACTTCCTCTTCTCCACCATCTTCTTTCACAAGAGTTAATGATTTTCCGTCTTCAGCCATTGTCCAAGTTGCTTTTCGAACTCTGTCTCCACGTTTTTGCTCACAAGTACCATCCTCATTGAATGTCATTGTAGCTTCTTTTTCAGAATCAGTAAGTTCTTCTCCTGTTACACTTTCCAATTGCCAAGTTCCAACAACTGTGTCTCCACCTCCACAAGATGTTAATGTTAAGGCCAAGATTGCAAATGCAAAAAATAATTTTCTCATGTTCAATAGTTTAAGTATGTAACAAAATGATCCTTGATCAAATTGTCTGATTAGTATAATTAGTCGACAATAGTACTGTCTTTATACATAGAATCCAAATGTTAATCGATAATTCGTATTCATTCATTGATGTTATTAATTAGTCGCTAAAAATCTTATCTATCTAAGATGATTTTATATATACTTATCTCTCACTACAAAAACGTATACTTATGATGCCTCATATTGGAATTGTCGCTTTGGCCGCTTTAGTGCCAATGATTATCGGATTTACCTACTACCACCCAAAAACAATGGGAACATTCTGGATGAAGGAAAGCGGAGTCACTGAAGAGAAAATGAAAGGTGCAAATATGCCTTTGATCTATATCTTGAGCCTCGTATTTGCATTTATGCTGGCATTCATTCTTTATGCCCTAACTGTTCATCAAACTGATCTCTACTCACTTCATGCTGAAGAGAAGGGGTTTGGAGCAGAAGGTTCAGCAACAATGTTGCGCCTACAGGATCTTATGGCTGAAATGGGAGATCGTTTCAGGACCTTTGGTCACGGGGCGTTCCATGGAGCAATATTAGCAATCTTCGTGGCTTTGCCAATCCTTGCTACAAATTCAATGTTTGAGCGAAAATCATTCAAGCTTATTTTTATTAACGCAGGTTACTGGTTGATCACAATTTCTCTGATGGGAGGAATTATTTGCCAGTGGGCATAGGATACGTATTATTTAATAGGCGCAATGAATCTAGGTTTGTTGCGCCTTTTTTTTGTTCAGGTGAAATTTAAGCCTTAAGAATTCGTAAATTATCAAACGAAACAATAAAAAAGACGGTTATGGAAATGGATGACGAAACGCATGCAAAGATCACAAAGCTTTCAAAGAAGGGTGATTCAAAAGCTGAAAAAGGTAAATATTCCGAGGCTTTGGTTCTCTATTGGGAAGCCTTTGATTTAGTTCCAGAGCCTAAAACAGACTGGGATGCTGCAACATGGATTTTCGCGGCAATTGGGGATGCGAACTTTTTAGGCGACGATTTTCAAGCTGGAGTGGATAATTTAAGTAATGCAATGCACTGTCCAGGAGCTATTGGAAATCCATTTATTCATATGCGTTTGGGACAATGTCAGTTTGAAGTAGGAAACCTCGATAGAGCTGCTGATGAGTTAACGAGAGCATATGCCCTGGAAGGAGAAGAAATTTTTGAGGAGGATGATCCCAAATACTTGGAATTTCTAATGACAAAAATCGATAAAGCTCCAAAGAAGAAATCCTGGTGGAAAAAAAACTAGTTGACGAGGTTTAACGTGGAATGTATTAAGCGTATTTACTCAATCTAATTCCCTTTCATTCGCTCCCAGAGCTCGCTAAAAACTTCTCCCATATTGTCTATGCTAGGCTGAAGGCGCTTAACAGTAGCTTTTCCCTTAGCATCAATGCTAATATCGTACTTCCACATGAAAGGAGCATTATCCTGATCCATACCAAACTGACCAAATCGTAAATCAGTGAATATTAAATGGTCATTTGTCGTGTCCTTATCTACAACATACCAGCCATCTGCAATCTTTAAAATTTGCTTAACAACATGCTGATCTTTAATTGGATTCAGTAAATGATGGTTCTTCTGGAATTCATGGGAGAAGGTGATTTCTTCCTGTGAATCAAAGATGGAGTAATATGCAAATCGATAACCATCTTTTGTTTCAACTTGTGCGTTCCAGAGAACACTATTTAAGGGAGTTGGCTTCGTATCCATTTCGACATAGGCAATATCTTGCTTCTCCAAACCTTGTTCAAATGCCTGATAACCAAACCATTTAAAAGCGAAAGTAAGTGCCATGTAAGATGTGCTGATAAAAATTCCAGCATAGTTGAAGACCCTCCTCCATGGATTCGATCGTTTGTAACACAGCGCGATTATCACGCAAATAAGGAATGGAATCGTATACAGTGGATCTACAACAAATATATTCTTGTAGGTTATTCGAACCTCGAATGGCCAAAAGAATTGTGTCCCCCAAGTTGTATGCATATCAAGCAAAGGATGCGTCACTAAACTCAAAAAGAAAAGCCAGGTCCAATCTCGACGTGTAGCATCCCTCCTCTTGTGAATCTTGAGAGCTATCCAGGCTAGAATTGGGGCGAAAATCAGCGAAAAAGCTATGGAATGCGAAAATCCGCGATGCATTTCTGTAGACGTGATATCGTCTACGAAATATTTCAAGAAAACATCTAGATCAGGAATTGTTCCTGCAATTGCTCCCCACAACATTGCACGTGAACCAATTTTCTTTCCGAGTACAGCTTCTCCGACTGCCGCTCCTAAAACAATTTGAGTTAATGAATCCATTAATTTTGAAAGTCAGATTTGAAGGGTGGTCTCAATTCAAATTCACTGGGTGAAATGGATTGAATAATCGGTTTGAGTAATAAATTGGTCACGCCCTTGCGATGACGAGCATAGAGTTTCATATTCATGGGTAAAGCACCAATAGAACTTTTAATTTGTTCTGCTGTTCGTCCCAAGTGAAGTTCTTTGGAGTTAACATTCAATGCTTGCTCTACATAATCGTACAAAATACGTTGATAAACAGATAGTTTAGTGTTGTATTCATAATCGAGTCCAACAAAATTTGCTTCTAGTTTATTACCATTCATAAAGGAAGTACTGAAGCCTACAATATCATTGTCAAACATAAAAGCTTTGAAGGAGAATCGATTATTCAGTTTTTCCTTGAAATTTGCGAAAGCATTTGCTGAAAGCCTGCCATAACTGAAATCAGACTTCTCTACTACATTCCCGAATAGCGTGTCAATTCGTTCAGAATTCGTTCTTATATCCTCGGTAGAAAAATCCTTGATGATTAAATTCGATGAATTCTTATAGACAGATTTAGCGCGTGTTCTGAATTTGGTTTTCATGCTGAACAGATAGTCTTCAAACGTTTTCCAGCCTGCATGAATTTTAAGTACCATGTTGACGTCCATCATGAAGTCTCGGTATTTACTCTCTATCAGCTGATCACTGTAGTCAACAGAAGTAGGTCCAAACTCTTTGAAGAGTGTAACTGAGGCCTTGTCATTAATTTTCTTGTTCTTCTTTAATTCTTCAACCACAATGGCCACCTCTTCTACAGCATCTTGTGAATCAATGTTTCCCCATAAAAATCCATTTTCACCATCTGAAAACACATTCCCGCAAACGAGCACATTGATCGTAAACACATTCATGATCTTCTTATGAAGATGCTCGCTCAACATACATAACTGCTTCGAATATGCGCGACGCTTATCAATGAATTGTACTAGTTGAAATGCAGAAACAACAAGAGGTGTGCCGTTTTCCGCGTAGGATATAGAATAGAAAAAATCCATATTAGAATTCATAGCATCTTCCAATGCCACTAAATAATCAAGGGAAAGGTAAATGTTTCGATCCTGAGCAACAGTATTCCAATCCTCAGTATTGATCGATTCTGCAGAATAATAAATTTCTCTTCTCGAAACCTTTAATTGCTCTTCTATTGATGTTGTTTTACCCATTGATCAAATTAAAAGTACAGAATCTCTCTTTGCTGGAGTCCTAAATATTATGAACGGTGCGTGAGTCTTACCTTGTAATCAGATGCCATCATCGTGAATGCCATAATCTCTTTGACATCTTCATGGGGCGTCATCATTTCAAGATTGAAGTTTTTGAAAAGCATTGAAAGCGCCAATTTTATTTCGAGGATTGCCAAATTCTTTCCTGGACAATAACGTGGACCACCACCAAATGGGATGTACGCGTCCATATTGTGCATTGGGCATTTAGATTCTTTTAACCAGCGCTCAGGTTTATATTCAGATGCGTCAGTAAAGTTTTCCTCCAACATTGCAGCATAACGTGCCTCTACGAGTATTTGAGCGCCCTTCTTGAAGAGATGACCTTTAATTTCAATGTCTTCAATTGGTTCGAAAAGGATGAGCGGCGCCACTGGTTTAACACGCATTGTTTCATACGCCAAAGCTTCTGTGTATTTATACAGATTTGTAGAATCGTAATCAGTAATCCATGCATCCTCACCAAGCAACTGATCAGCCTCTGCTCTAAGTGCATCTTGATACTTATTGTCCTTTGTCAAAAGAAAAATTGACCAGGCCAATGTATGTGCTGTTGTGTCTTGACCAGCGAGTAAGAGTGTCATCAAATTCCCCTTTACTTCCTCGTCATCAAACCCTTCCTCTGACTCTGCCTCAACAAGTATAGCTTCTAAACAAT
>JBLHON010000200.1:0-6883 GCA_047621865.1 Crocinitomicaceae bacterium
CAAGATCCAGCTGGGAGAAGTCGTCCTTTTGGCAAGGTGTCATCATAAACATCTTTTAAGAGACATGCTGGCCCAACACGCATATTTTCCTTGTCCAACCATTCTATTGTGTTGAGTAAGCTTAAATTGATCACGAGTCCACCATTATTGGACGAGAATTGCTCGAAGCTATGACCACCACTTTTTACGGAGACAGGTAACTCTAGTTCTTTTGCGTATTGAATTGCTTCAGACACGCCTTCTGCATTCATGACTAACGCGATAATACCTGGAGCCTTTTGGGTATGAAGGTTAAAATAGGTTGCGAGTTTCGAAAATTCAGGATCTTCCTCTTTGAAATAAGTAACATTCTTGCTTAATACCTCATCAACAATAAGTTCGACGTTGGTTGTGTCCGATTCTGGTTTTGATGGTTTTTTGATGTCTTTAGTGGCTGGAATAGAATCAGTAGAACATCCAATTAAGTGCAGGCCAAATCCCGCGAGGAGTAAATTTTTAACAACTTTTCTACGTGATTCCTGTGATTCGTTCATAGTGACATTTCGGCTTGATGGTCGCTTAAATATATGCAATCTCAGTAAATGTCATTCATCTTCTTTCACTGCAGTTCCTTCAAATGCAATTCGCGGGTCATTTACAGAGACCAAATCCTTTAATTCGTATACGTTTCTATAGCCATAACCAAACAGATTGATGTAGGTGGGAATGTTCAATGCTAGAGTAATAGGAGGAGTTTCATTGACAATTTCCGCTCGCTCTACAGGCTCATCTAGTTCAACTGGCTCTTCGACTTCTTCTTGCAATTGTATCTCGCCTCGATTCTCTGGAAACTCTATCTCCTCACCATCGTAAAGCTCTAGTTCAGGAATTGGCATAAGTTCTTCAAAATTAATTGCTGGACCTGATTCCTTTGTAGCGAAAAATTCGATTGACACTGATTCATCAATAACTCCTTCGTCGATATTATTGTTGCAATAAATCAAAATAGTCGCGTCTCTAGAACCTAAGAGTTTATCGAGATTGGCTTGAGTGAAATCAGAGAAATTAAGATGAATAGCCCCCTTTATATGCTTGGCATCATACATTGCTTTTGAACGTGTATCAAGAATGAATACATTTTCTTTAGTACTCATTGTGTTGAAATCGTCCATGCTTAAAAGACGTGTTTTTCGATGAATTCGCACTTCTTTAACGAGTGCTTCGAATTGATCATAATTCACGAAGGGAGAATCGCTATCTTGGGCCATTCCACTAAAAGCGAATCCTAAGAAGAGGAAAATACTTGAATTTACTTTTGGAGCGAACACTTTTCTAAGTTTGGTCATAGTTCTAAAAATGAGTGAAATATACTAGTAAATCTCAGTGATCAAGTAATTTACTAAGAATTTCACAGTTTTTGCATTCTATTCCTTATTTCGTAGGAAAGTTCCTTCAAATTCAATTCTAGGATCATTCACAGAAACGAGATCTTTTAACTCATAAACGTTTTTGTAGCCATAACCAAAAAGGTTAATGTATGTTGGAATATTCAGCGCGAGGGTAATAGGTGGAGCTTTCTCAACAAGTTTCTCGATCATTTCTTTGACTTCTTCCTTTTCTTGAATGCCATTAGCTTCCCCGTCTATTTTTCCTCTTGCAGTAGAATCGACAATTGATCCTGGCAGATCATTCTTAAGTGGTACGAAAGTCCCAGATCTTTTCGAGCGAAAAAACTTTTCTGATTCCTCAATCTTCTCCGTTTCTTCATCGATATTATTGTTGCAATAGATGAGCACACTTGCATCTCTCGATCCAAAGAGATTATCCAAATTGACTTGCGTGAAATCCGAGAAGTTAAGGTGAACAGCTCCTTTGATGTGCTTGGCGTCATACATGGCCTTTAAACGCGTGTCGAGAATGAAAACGCCTTCTTTAATACTCATGGCATTAAAATCATCCATATTCAAGAGACGTTCTTTTCGATGTTGGCGAACTTCTTTAACAAGTGCCTCAAATTGATCGTAATTGACGAAAGGTGAATCGCTATCCTGGGCACGACTTGTAAATGAGAATAGCGCAAAAAGAATCACGCTTGATACACCTTTTGAGATTGAGATAATTCTAGATTTAATCATAATTCACCAAGTAATTGAGAGGTAAGAGTCTCGATCCCTATTGACCTATTAGCACGGAAGTTCCTTCAAAAGAAATTCTAGGATCTAGCACAGACACAAGTTCCTTGAGCTCATAAACGTTTTTGTAGCCATATCCAAACAGGTTGATATACGTTGGAATATTGAGCGCCAATGTAATAGGAGGAGTAGTATCAATCACATCAATTGGCGAAGACTCAGGCCTAGGTCCTTCTTGGATTTGCAATTTACCCCATTCATTTTCCGAATTCGTTGTAGAGCCTATCGCCGTTGAGAAATTTGGAACTAGCACCTCAAAGTTATAATCTGGGATTGATACTTTTGTTACGAAATACTCTTGGGGTATCTGCATGATATCTACTGTTGAAATTGTAGTTGGAACAATAAATGGAATTGCAGATGGGACTGTAAATGGAATTGACAATTCACTCTCATCAATGTTATTGTTGCAATAAATTAGGATCGTAACATCTCTCGATCCAAATAATGCATCAAGATTTGCCTGAGTAAAATCTGAGAAATTTAAATGTATTGCTCCTTTGATATGCTTAGCGTCGTACATAGCTTTTGATCGCGTGTCCAGAATAAAGACGTTTTCTTTCTTGCTCATAGTATTGAAATCATCCATGCTCAATAGACGTTCTTTACGATGTTCTCGAACTTCTTTCACGAGTGCTTCAAATTGATCATAATTCACAAAAGGTGAATCACTGTCTTGAGCTATTCCCTTCATGGAGAACATGCTTAACATGAATGCAAGACAAACTGTACTTCGGATTGCCATTTTTTGAAAGTGGATCATAATGAGTAGATAAATAGTGTAATGAGAAGATGAAAGTTGAAGCTTTAATGAATTAGTCTACTGTTGGAACTGCAGTTCCTTCAAAAGAAATCCGTGGATCTAATACAGATACAAGGTCTTTTAATTCGTATACGTTTTTGTAGCCATATCCAAAGAGGTTAATGTAAGTTGGGATGTTTAGTGCCAACGTGATAGGAGGTGTTGGCTCAACTATTTCCACAAACTCAACTACTTTTACTGGTTCAACTATTTTCACTGGCTCGGCTTCTTCTTGAATTTGCATTCTGCCTCTATCGTTTTCAGAATTTTCTGTATCAATTGGCTCTATCAGGAAATCTGGCATTGGGATGATCTCTGCTCTAGACTCTTTTGTTACGAAATACTCTGGGAATTCAATATCTCCTAATAAAAAGACATTCTCATCAATGTTATTGTTGCAGTAAATTAAGATCGTAACATCTCTCGATCCGAATAATGCATCAAGATTTGCCTGAGTAAAATCTGAGAAATTAAGGTGGACAGCTCCTTTGATATGTTTGGCGTCGTACATAGCTTTTGATCGCGTGTCCAGAATAAATACGTTTTCCTTTTCACTCATGGTATTGAAATCATCCATGTTCAATAGGCGTTCTTTTCGATGTTCTCGTACTTCTTTCACGAGTGCTTCAAATTGATCATAATTCACAAATGGTGAATCACTGTCCTGAGCAATTCCGATCATGGGACACGTGCTTAAAATAAATGCAATGCAAATTGTTTTACAAGTTGCTATTTTTTGAAATTGAATCATAATGAGTAGATAAAAGTGTAATGAGAAAGTAAAAAATGATGTGCGAATGAATTAGTCTATTATTGGAACTGCATATCCTTCAAAAGAAATTCTCTCGTCGTTTACAGCTACTAGGTCTTTGAGCTCATATACGTTCTTATAGCCATATCCAAACAGGTTAATGTAAGTTGGAATGTTTAATGCCAATGTTAGTGGAGCTTGAGGTGAATCAGATGTTTCTAATGAACCACGGTCTTCTGAGTCGAGTAGCTCATTGTCTTCTAATTCAACAGCTGGCATCGCCAATTTGGAAGGAAAGAACTCTTCTTCAATCTCTTCGAGACTCAATGGATTTTCTTCAATGTTGTTGTTGCAATAAATGAGAATTGTTACATCTCTCGATCCGAAAAGATTATCCAGATTCGCTTGGGTGAAGTCAGAGAAATTAAGATGTACGGCTCCTTTTATATGCTTGAGGTCATACATTGCCTTAGAACGTGTATCAAGAATAACTACGTCTTCTTTCTTGCTCATTGCATTAAAGTCATCAATAGGAAGAAGTCGTTCTTTTCGATGTTCTCGTACTTCTTTTACGAGTGCTTCGAATTGGTCGTAATTTACAAATGGGGAATCGCTATCCTGCGAAAATCCGTTGAATGAAAATGTCATTATTAGGATTAAACTGGTCAATAATTTCGATGTGGCTGGATATTGAAATATGCGCATAGAATCTAATTTGAGTGAATTTAATAGTCTGTACACTCAAGAAGGAACAAAGTTCATTCCACAAAAAAAGTCCTGACTTCGAATATCGAAATCAGGACTTTTTTAAATTCTATCGAAGGATTAGTTTCCTACTTTATTCACGATTTCATCGTAAAGTTCTTCCCAATCCTCATCCTCTTCAAACCATTGAGCAACTTCTCCAACTAAGGCGCTTGCCTTTGTTTCTTGCCGCCCTTTTTTCATTGCTTGTGCAGAATATAAAACACCCATTTTAAGCATGTTTTTATCAGCTTCTCCCCAGCTTTCGATTGATTCGATTTCTTTCAAGAGTGCTTCACCGTCGTTCCATAAATCACGTGCTGACGTTTTATCTTCATCATTGAACTTACATGCTCCCATCATAAACTTCACGCCAACAAGATTGGTGGTAAGTTTCGAGTATTTTAGCGCCCAACTAGATGCTCTTTTAAAGCTTCCAGCAACAATTTCGTTGTAAACAGTCTCATAAAGAGTCAGCTTGAACAGCTCAACGAATTCGGACTCTTCCACAGCATAATCTCCATCATTGTATTTTAGATCATACTTAATTCCTTTAGATAAATGCTTGATGGCATCTTTATACGCGTTCTTGTAGCTGTCGTCATCTGTTCCAGAAATCGAAATTTTGTACAATCCCTTCGCCAACCAAAAATAGGGAGCAGACATTTTACTTGTCTTGTCCTTTAGCGTATACTTCTCAGCTTGGCTTGCTAACTTTTCGTAGTTCGCATCAGCATACAGAATTCGTAAATCTTTAAATTCAGGAGCTTGTGCACCCGACATCATCGAGATTACTAAAAAGGCGCAAAGTGCTATAATGTGTTTCATGTTAGTTTGTTTTTCAATACAATTTCAAATATTGTGCCGAACTTAAATTACTATAAAGGTAGAAAATTTTAAATTATTCGCTTCGATCAAAACTTTTAATTAAAAGCTGCAGAATTTCCTGTGCTGCTTTTGATATTTTTGTTCCTGGTCCAAATACTCCAAAAACGCCTGCTTCATAGAGAAAATCATAGTCCTGTTGAGGGATTACGCCCCCAGCAATTACCATAATGTCTCCGCGTCCTAATTTCTCTAATTCCGCGATAACTTGAGGGATTAATGTCTTGTGGCCTGCTGCAAGTGAAGAGATTCCCAAGATATGAACGTCATTCTCTACAGCCTGTTTTGCAGCTTCATCAGGAGTTTGAAACAATGGACCAATGTCTACATCAAATCCAATATCTGCGAAAGAAGTCGCGATGACTTTTGCACCACGATCGTGGCCATCCTGTCCCATTTTAGCAATCATTATTCGAGGACGACGCCCTTCTAATGCACTAAATTGATCGGCTAATGCAATCGCGTTATTAAAATCTGTATCTCCCATAGATTCTGATGAATATACACCATTTATTGATCGAATCGTGGCTTGATAGCGACCAAATGATTTTTCCATTGCCAGTGAGATCTCTCCCAATGTTGCTCGTTCTCTAGCACAACGGACGGCAATTTCGAGCAAATTACCCTCACCAGACTTCGCGGATTCTTCTAATTCAAGTAATACTAAATCAACGGCTGATTGATCTCGATTAGCCCTTAATTCTGCGAGTCCATCCAATTGGGCGTCACGAACTTTTGTATTGTCGACTTCACGAATAGTCATGCTGTCTTCAGTCTCTCTGATATAGCGATTTACTCCAACGATCACATCTTTATTCGAATCAATTCGCGCTTGTTTTCTGGCAGCAGCTTCTTCAATACGCATTTTTGGAATTCCTGTTTCAATCGCCTTTGCCATGCCACCCAATTCCTCTACTTCTTGGATCAGTTTCCATGCTTCCTCCACAAGTTGCTCGGTCAATTTTTCGACATAGTAACTACCTCCCATTGGATCTACATGCTTCGTGATTCCAATTTCATGCTGAAGATAGATCTGTGTATTTCGCGCAATTCGTGCCGAGAAATCTGTAGGAAGAGCTATTGCTTCGTCCAAGGCATTCGTATGTAAAGATTGAGTTCCACCTAATATAGCCGCCATTGCTTCAATACAAGTTCGTGCTACATTATTATATGGATCTTGCTCGGTAAGACTCCAGCCAGAAGTTTGACAATGGGTTCGAAGTGCTAATGATTTTGTGCTCGTTGGATTGAATTGTTGAATGAGTTTGGCCCATAAAAGTCGACCTGCACGCATTTTGGCAATCTCTGTAAAGTGATTCATTCCAATCCCCCAGAAGAAGCTCAATCGTGGAGCAAATTCATCGATTTTCATTCCGGCTTTGATGCCTGCTCGCACATATTCTAGTCCATCTGCGAGTGTATAGGCCAATTCTATGGTTGAGGTTGCGCCAGCCTCTTGCATGTGATAGCCTGAGATAGAAATCGAATTAAACCTCGGCATATTTTCCGAAGCGAATTCAAAAATATCTG
>JBLHON010000201.1:0-6877 GCA_047621865.1 Crocinitomicaceae bacterium
ACATGATTACCGAAGTATTCAATAGGTTAAAAGATAGAAGTTCATCGACCTGCACATTTCACGATAAAAATGACACATCAAAATTACTCGTTTATTCGTATCGACACAGCTGCATTGGCATACCAGCAATGCTGATCTGCAACACTATTTCTTGCGTAGTAATATGATAAACCAAATTTAAGTACCAAGGCGTCATAGAAAATTTTCTCAATACCTGAAAATAGCTTCAAATCCATTACTGAATTGTCCTTCTGAAATTTGAAACTCCACCTATCATATGGCTTATTGACTGCATACTCATAATCTTCACCGCCATAATTAGCCTTTTTCTCAAAAACTCTTTCGATCACACCAAAGTATCCAATTGACACGGTATGAATGAAACTGAATTTAGAGGGGTCGCCATGGCGATACGAGCAGCTTAAAAATGGCACTCCATTTGTCAAAGTTCTTTTGACGGCATAGTAATAAGTGTAAGTTATAGGCAGGTAGGTAATTGGATCTGCGGAGTGTATAAGTCCTGCCACTGAATCCCGAGTATAGCGCCAATCAAAAAGTCGAATTCCAGTAGAAAATTGAAGACCTCGTTTTGGCAGCAGCATGTCAACACTAAATTCGCTATTGTTGGAGACTCCCCAATTGTTCGTCAATTCAGGATAATTTGGAGCTAAAGGTGCCTTATAGAGTTGCTTGGCAGTTTTTTGTGCATTTGCGAGAATAGCTATGCCCCCTTCAAGTGAAATTCCAAACCCTACTTTTTGTTGGGCATTCACACTGTTTAGCACGAATAAAATGACAATCGTGCTAAATAACTTTAGGCTTCTCAAATAAGAATTAATAAAGTCATTCACGTACGAAGTAGTTTGTAATTGATTCTCTTCGTTCGGATTCATTGTAAAAGTTTAATGGATATTCTCGGTGGTGTATGGTATCAGACATTGGATTGGGAGTCAAATTCCCAAAAGTTATTTCATTATTAGAACAATTCGTTTTTAGAGCCATTGCCGAACCTGCTTCAGTAAAAATCTCGTAGTCGACCAAATTGAGAATGAAATCATACTCCAGAACACCATCTATGTATCCTTTATAGTTTCCATCAGTTGAAATTGTAAAATAATAGTCAAAGCCCTCTGTGACTGTGGTATACTCATGAAACTGATCAGGACCTACATCAAACCATTCACGAACTGAAGTTTTATACCACCTCCAGGTTCCTACAAAAACAGCACGATCAGCGGACATTATAAGCCCCGTGCAGACAAAAGGTTCTGGAACTTTATCTTTTTTGCATGAAAGAAAAGCGATAAGAAGAATTAATACAACTATAACTTTACCCAGCTAGTTGAATATTTAGTGGTTTGATCAGAGTCAACACCTAAGATAACGAAAACTCCTGCTTGCAGGTTGGAAAGCATAGGTTTTCCCTCCATGTCAACCTTATAAAATTCATTTATTCAGGCTTGTCTGAGAGTCCTTCAAATTTTGCCTTCATTGTGGGATTTCCGTGGGTCAATTTTTTAATAGTTAGCTCGTCCGCTTTATTATTAGCCAATCGTAAATTGTTTTCTGAAGATAATAATGCCTCTTTGGTTTTATTGAGATGAAGAATGGTTTTGTCAATCTCGTCAATTGCATTATTAAATTTACGACTAGCTAAGTCATAATTTCGAGCAAATCCATCCTTAAACGCGGTGATTTTCTCCTCAAAATTGGTTACGTCCACGCTTTGATTTCTCATTAAACTTAGCTCTGCCTTATACTTCATCGAATTCAAGGCAGCATTTCGAAGAAGCGTGATAATTGGGATGAAAAATTGGGGACGCACCACGTACATTTTATTGAACTTGTGAGAGACATCCACAATTCCTGTGTTGTACAGTTCACTTTCAGATTCTATTAGCGAAACAAGAACGGCATATTCGCATTTCTTTTCTGTACGGTCTTTGTCCAGCTCTTTAAAAAAGTCTTCATTTCGTTTTTTTGTCGCAGTTTCATCACCCTCATTCTTCATTTCAAACATGATTGAAATGATTTCATTGCCTGACTCATCTGTTTCTTTGTAGATAAAATCACCTTTACTTCCAGACTTTGAATCGTTGTCTTTTTCAAAATAAGCGTTTTGAAAGCCAGTTGCACGAAGCTTGTTGAATTCAGCTTCACAATGCTGCTCTAGTGTTTCCCCAATCATTTTGGTTGAAAGTTTAAGCTTCATGTCTTTGCGAAGAATAATCTCCTCATCTTTAAGTTTGATGATATCATCTTTCGTCCTTAGCTCAGCAGAAAATTTTTCGTTTAACGATTTTTCAAGTAGTTCTTTTTCTGTTTCCTTAATTTTTAGATCATTGGTCAAACTGTCTCGCTCTTTTTCTATTACTTTGAGCGCTTCTGATACAGAGAGTTTTTTGTCCATCTCTGCAAGATCAAGTTTGGATTTCATTTCAGAGATTTCAGATTCCTTCTTCGCTAATTGTTCAGCAAGTTTGAGTTCGTTTTTGGCTTTCAGTTCAGTTATTTCTTTATCTTTTTTAGCAAGATTTTCCTGTAATGAATTTTTAAGATTTGCTTCAGCAAGCTGAACAGCAGTTACCTTTTCATTTTCAGCTAATTCCAATCGTTTTTCTAATTCTTCCTCAAATTTATGATCTCGAACTTGCTTTAGAATATCAGCAAAACCAGCCTCATCAACTTTGAAAACCTTTTTACAATTTGGACAAATAATATCGTTCATAATTTTGTTTGTTTCTCTTATTTAATAATTTCAACCTCTTCCATATCTCATTTGATAGTAAATATCGCCAGTTTGAGAAGCATGCCTGCGCTTTATTAGAATCATATCTTTTAACGGAACTCTTCCTTCTAACACTTGCATTAGATCCATCCCATCCATTAATATCATTGATTTTAAAATCGGACTTCCTGTTTTTGTGCTTTTTACTTTCCCTTGAAAAACAGATTCTGATCCTTCAAGAAACTCTCTTTTCCAATTAGTGATTTGTTGAGGTAGTAATTCATATTTCTGAGCCAATACAGTTAAACTATCTCGCTCCTTTAATGCTTCAATTGCTACTTTCGCTTTGAACTTTCTTCGTGTCATTATTGTAAATTTAAGTGTTAATTTCAAACTTAATTTACTGTCTACTTTTTCGGGGGAGACATCACTAATTATACCATAAATAAACTCGACATTAGGTTAACTAATATTAAATGTTCGGCATAATATCATTTTATAAAGTTACTAACTCTGACACCCTTTCATCATGGTTAAAAATGATCACATATTAGACAGGGAAAAGTAAGGAATCGAAATCAGTTTGTCAATAGGTATAAATACTGAATTTCATCTACCTAATTAATTCTATGTCTTATGATATATGACACGATCCCTCAACGCTAATTTCACCATCAATTACAAAAATCACCAGATCAATTGAGGCATCAATCTAAATTAAATCCGTAAGTTTAAAAAGAAATCCAAATTTCGATTCCCACGAATCACTAACCGCACACTGAATGAAGCTTTACGCGCGTCCATTCTTATACATCACGCCCTTATTTGCTGCAGGAATTGTTCTAGGTGACTTTTTTCATGTTGCCAGTCTCCTTTCATGGGTTCTTCTGGGGATTCTTCTCGTAACAATCACACTATTTTTACTAAAGAAATCATTGACCACACTCATGCCACTCTCAGCAATTTTGGGATTGATTTTCTTGGGTGCACTCTCGATTGAATTTCAGCGTTTTGATGATCAAACAATCGCAAAAGGAACTGCTGATGTTGAGGCTGCCGTGCTAATTAATGTGCTCGAAATTGACGAATCTGAAAGTTTGTGGAAACGAATGGTTTGTGAGACTGTTGCTGTAGTTGGAGAATCTGGGTACGTTCCACATCAAGAGAAGATTCTCGTGTATACAAATGCCCCAGCAGTGAGCGTTTACGATCAATTAATGATTCAAACAGATTTCAAGGAAATCGAGAATAAAGGCAATCCGGGCGAGTTCGATGCCAAACGTTACTGGAACAACAAGAATATCTACAGCATTGCTTTCATGGACGAGATCGAGTACATGTATGTTGGACATAATGAACCCTTTTGGTTTGATCAGATTCGAAATAAGGCAAGTGATCGACTAGATACTATCCTTGGAACTTACTTGAAGGAGTCGAATCTGGCAGTTGCCAAGGCATTAATACTTGGTGATAAATCATTGTTGCGACCTGAATTAAAGCGAAGTTTTAGCTCTGCAGGAGCCATGCATGTACTTGCAGTTTCTGGATTGCACGTCGGAATTATTCTCGAACTATTACTCTTCCTATTTGGAAGATTTCCACGGATTTTCTCCAAAAATGCTGCCGTGATCATAGCATTGGTGATTTTATGGACCTATGCAGCTGTAGTTGGATTCTCCCCCTCTGTGGTTCGCGCAACATTCATGTTCACCTTGTTGGCAGTTGCGAAAATGATGAGTAGGCAATCGAATTCGCTCAATGTCTTACTGTTTTCTGCCTGCATTATGCTCTTTACTGATCCACTCTTGCTTTATGACATTGGATTTCAGCTTTCCTATCTCGCCATGGCAGGAATTTTACTGCTCTATCGACCAATTGAGTCAACGTTCTATATCTCGAATCGAATTTTAAAGAAGATTTGGCAAGGAACAGCAGTTGGGATTTCTGCTCAGCTTTTCACATTGCCCGTCACGCTCTATTATTTTCATCAGTTCCCTAATTATTTCATGCTCACGAATGTTGGAATGATGGTCTTTGCTGGCCTAGTTCTTGGTGCTGGATTGCTCTTATTCGCCACTTCTTGGATGGCAAGTGTAGGTCAAGTGATTGCTGTGATTCTTGGGATGACCTTAACGACGATGATTTTATTCGTTGAGACGATTGAAAATATCCCTGGAGCCGTGTCTTTTGGTTTCACAATCCCTTGGTATGTAATACTGGCAGCCTATCTTCTTCTGTTTACCTTAATTATCACCAAGTCAACTAAATTGCTCTTGCGAAGTTCGCTCGTTCTCTGTTTTGGTTTGTTGATTTTCGTTCAGTTTTTGCGCTATCAGAACATGACAACTGACGAATTTGTAATCTTTAATTCCAACAAACTCATCATGGCAATTAAGCAAGATGAATCGATCATTTGCATTCACAATGCCTCGAACGGAAAAACAGATAAGCTCAAGTACATCACTGAAGCTTATTCGAAAGTGCGACCAGGCAAATCCAAGTATATCAAGTTAGGTAAAGGAGAGACGACAATTCACCTGAAAAATGGATCTATTAAATTTGTCAAATACGACAATGGATTTCATGCTACTGTTCTGCCATCTGGAGAAAACGTTTTCATTCGTACCAGAACTACACTCGTGCCATTTGAAGATTCAATGATTATTGACATGCCTTATTTACCTCACGCAAACACATTGCATAACTTACGAAGTGGGGCTTATCAGATTTCGTTGGAAAAAAATTAAATAGATCTCCTTAGACTGCCGCTCTCTATTGATTAGTGTGATGATCGAAAAGTCCTTGTTTTGATAAGCATCACCACTGCATTTAGAATAGGGAAGCACATTCCTATCAGAAGCGTAGACATTCACATGATTTTCATCGCTAATGTACAATCCCTTTCCCCATCTATAAGAAGTTTCCAATGCTGTCGCGAATTCCATCCCTGCGACTAAGAGCCATTTTGGCTTTTCGGCAACCAAGGCCATAAGATGATTAGCTTGAACATTATTAGCCTTTGGTCCTAAGTAGATCATTCTGGTAGGCGCTAATGGGGGAGCGAAATCCTCATCTTTTTCGGGGATTTCAAATAAATTCATTCTGTTATTTGCAGAATTATCGTCACCATCGAGCGTGATCAAATAGGTAGCACCATTTTTTTCAGTAAGCAATGCAAGTCCTGCTCGAGAGACCTTATTAGAAGGGGGTATGATGTTTTTACTTATGTGTTCGAATTCGCATCTTTACCGTCAGCAGATAACAGAGAAGAACTCAATGATCTATAGATGTCAACAACTGTACCCTGAATTGCAGCTATAAGGTATAAACCATCTTTGCCACTTTGTTTCGCCATTGCCACACCATTTACACCATCCTCAGGTCCTTTAATTGTTCCTATAGATACTGGTGCATGCTTGTCGATTCCACGGACATCCTAAATCTGAATTTCTGATTTATCTGATCCTTTAGCAGTGGCTTGAAGACCTAATGCCATGAAACTTCCGCACACCTGAAGGCTACATGGGTGTCCAAAACCTGTGGTCTCCCATATCTTAGAAATTTGCTGCTCATTGCTACCTTTTTTCGGTGAAGTGGTGATGATAAGTTTTCCCACAGTACTAGGCTCAACAGCAGTATGAGAAAGAATAAAGTACTTTCCATACCTACCAATTCCTTTAAAATGAGAGTGTAAAGCTTGATCAGGATTTGCTGGTGGAACCATGGTTGGAGCTAGGTAATGATAATGACGAAAACCGAAATTATCCGCCATTGATTTCCCTATACTATTAAAAATAGGTGCCACTTTTGAGATCTCAATATTATTTGAAATTATTGCTTCATCCATCATGGGTTTATCTTTACATGCTCACTTTCGTTTTGCACAGAATTTAGCCGATTATTAATTGTACTTGACGATTCATCTCGTAGTAAAATAAGTACTCACAATAATACTAGTTATTTTGAAAATCAATTCTTATTAAACTGATTTAAGAGCACTGATAGTGACCTGCAGTATCAAGACAACAGTAAAGCTTGCTATCATTAATAACCAAACAACTCTTCCAGGCTTAATTCTTTTAACTCACCTAGTTCTTCAAGAGCTTCCATATCCATTTCGGATTTCTTTCCAATCACACAAAATGCATA